>NZ_WJSP02000302.1 GCF_009720255.1 Agromyces humi
TGCCGCACGCCGTCGCGGCAGCGCTCGAGGGCTCGGTGCGGGTCGCGGGCACCGACACGCGCGAGCGCACGGTGGCGGAGCTCAGCGAGCACGTCGCCATGGTGTTCCAGGACCCCGACGCCCAGGTCGTGACGGGCACCCTGCTCGACGAGGTCGCGTTCGGTCCCGAGAACCGGCTCGTGCCCGCTCCCGAGGTGCTCGTGCGTGCCGAACGCGCGCTGAAGCTGGTCGGGCTGTGGGACCGCCGGGACGACAACCCCGACGTGCTCTCGGGCGGCGGGCGGCAGCGACTCGCGATCGCGTGCGCACTCGCCATGGCCTCCCCGGTGCTCGTGCTCGACGAGCCCACGGCCAACCTCGACCCCGCCGGCATCGACGAGGTCTACGCGGTGCTCCGCGAGCTCGCCGACGACCGCGACCACGCGATCGTGCTCATCGAGCACAACCTGGACGCGGCCGTCGACCTCGTCGACCGGGTCGTCGTGCTCGACGCCGCAGGGCGCCTCGTCATCGACGGACCCGTGCGCGACGTGCTGCAGGGCCGGGCGGCCGAGCTCCGCGACCTCGGCGTCTGGCTGCCCGTGTCGACGCTCGCGGCGATGCGCCTCCGGTCGGCCGGTGTGCCGATCGACCCGCTGCCCCTGACACCGGCCGAGCTCGCCGCCGCGCTCGAAACGGTCGCCGCGCTGCCCGCGCCGGCCACCGGCCCCGCAGCCGCCATCGCCCCCGACGCCGCAGACGCGCCCGCGGCGGCGGCGGCCGCACCCGCGCCGGCGGCCGCACCCGCCATCGCCGTCCGCGACGTGTCCGTGCGTCGCGGCGGCCGCCGCGGACCCGTCGTCGTGCACGGGGCGGACCTCGACGTGGCATCCGGCGACTTCCTCGCCATCGTCGGCACGAACGGCGCCGGCAAGACCACGCTGCTGCAGGCGATCGCGGGGGTGGCGCCGCGCGCGGGCGGGTTCGTCGACGTGCTCGGCATGGACCCGCAACGGGCCGACGCACGCGATCGCGCCCGGCGCATCGGCTTCGTGTTCCAGAACCCCGAGCACCAGTTCGTCGCCGACACGGTCGCCGGCGAGCTCGACACCGGACTACGGCTCCAGGGCGTGCCCGAGGACCTGCGACGCGACGAGATCGAGCGGATGCTGCGGCGGTTCGATCTCACCGAGCACGCCGATCGGCATCCGTTCCTCCTGTCGGGCGGCCAGAAGCGACGACTCTCGGTCGGCAGCGCCCTCGTCGCCGGCGCCCCCGTGCTCGCGCTCGACGAGCCCACCTTCGGGCAGGACCGGGCCCGCGCCACCGAGCTCCTCGACCTGCTTCGCGCCCTGAACGGCGAGGGCACCACGGTGCTCGTCGTGACGCACGACCTGCAGCTCGTCGCCGACTACGCGAACCGGGTCGCCGTGATGCAGGACGGCCGGGTGATCGGCACCGGGCCGACCGACGAGGTGCTCGCCGGGCCGCTCATCGAGCAGAGCGGGTTGCGGCATCCCGCCCTCGCACGCGCGATGCGCAGCCTCGTGCGGCATCCCGAATGGCGGTCGGTGACGCGGATGTCGCAGCTCCCCCGCTCCGGGCCGGCCGGCGCATGACCGCCCCACTCGTGTCCGACACCACCGTGCGCGACCCGTACGCGGCGGCGTCAGCGGCCCCGGCCGCACGATTCCTGCACGGACTCAACCCGATCGCCAAGATCGCCGCGCCCCTGCCGGCGATCGTCGCGCTGCTCTTCACTCGGGGCCTCGCGATCCCGCTCGCCTTCACCGTGCTCGGGCTGCTGTTGCTCCTCATCGGCGCGCGGCTGTCCGGGCGCGTCGTGGCCATGCTGCTCATCGCGACTCCGGTGGGCGTGGCCCTGCTCGGGCTCAGCCTCGGGCTGTGGGTGGACCCGGCACGGGTGGATGCCGCCGGCCCCGCGGCATCCGTCGTGCTGTTCGAGGTCGGCGGCTGGACGTTCACGCTCGGCGCCTACCTCGTCGGCGTGGCGACCGCCCTGCGGATCGCCGCGATCCTCGTGCTCTCGCTCATCGCGGGGCTCACCACCACCGGCCCCGAGCTCGTACGGGCGCTCGTGCAGAACCTGCGCGTGCCCTACCGCATCGGCTACACGGCGTTGGCCGCGCTGCGGTTCGTGCCGCGCTTCGGACACGAGTTGGAGATCATCCGTGCGGCGCACCGCGTGCGTGGCGCCGACCACGGGCGCGGGCCGATCGCCGCGCTGCGCCGTGTGACGGGCTACGCCATCCCGTTGCTCGCGAGCGCGATCCGGCATGCCGAGCGGGTCGCGCTGGCCATGGATGCGCGCGCGTTCGGGGCGCATCCGACCCGCACCGAGCGCACGGTCAGCCGGTGGCGGGTGCGGGACACGGCGTTCGTCGTCGCGTTCCAGCTCGCGTCGGCGGCGATCTTCGTGGTCGCACTCGTGAGCGGGGCTCGCTGAGGCGAGCGGCGCTCCCGCGGCGCGAGCGCCCTCCCGCGGCATCCGCGTCGCCCTCGCGGCATCCGCGTCGCCGAAATGGAGGAAGAACCTGCCCGCCGGGCGGCGTGTCGGCACGCGCGAGCCGGCGTGTCGGCTGGTCCGTCCTCCATTTCGGCGAAGAGCACGGCGCTGACCGGACGACGAGGGACGGGGACGGCGAAGGGCCCCGGCGATCGCTCGCCCGGGCCCTCACCTCGTGTCGACTACTTCGCGTCGGTCGCCGGCGCGGTGTCCTGGATCTCCACGAGGAAGACCAGCGTCTGGCCGGCGAGCTCGCCGCCCGAGGAATCCGTGCCGTACGCATACTGCGGCGGGATCGTGACGATCAGCTTGGTGCCGACCTTCTGCCCGACGAGCGCCGCGCCGAAGCCCTGGATGACCTGGTCGGTGGAGAACTGCGCGGGGTCGCCGCCGTAGCTCTGGTCGAAGACCTGCTTGGTGTCCCAGCTGGTGCCCTGGTAGTGCAGGGTCACGGTGTCGCCCGACTGCACCTCGTCGCCGTCGCCCTCCTCGAGCACCTTCAGCTGGTACTCGGCGGGCGGGGCGGTGTCGGGCAGGGTCACGGTGGGGGCCGCGCCGTCGGCGCCGAACTGCACGTCGGGCACGTTCTCGGTCCATTCGGCGGGCTTCAGCGGCTCCTGCACGTCGACCACGATGACGAGGGTCTCGCCGGGCGCGACGCCGATGGTCTCGTTGCCCTGGTCGCCGTAGAGCGTCGAGGCGGGCGCGACGGTCACGGTGCGCGACCCGGTCGGCACGCAGTCGATGCCGGCGAGGAACGCCTCGAACACCGTGTCGTCGCCGGCGGTGATGGTGGCGGGCTGCGAGAAGACCTGCTGGCCGGAGGTGCCGGAGTAGGCGCTCACGATGGCGTTGACGTCGTCGCCGGCCTTCGTGGTCTCGCCGTCGCCCTCGATGACGACGGTGCGCTCGAGCTCGTCGGCTTCGAGCGGCGTCGTGAAGGTGGCGGTCGGCGAGGTGCCGAAGTCACCCTCGACCGTCACCCCGTCGCTGAGGTCGCCCGACGACAGGTCCATGCATTCGGCCGCCTCGGCGGTCGGCGTCTTGGAGGCTTCGGGGCTGGTGCTGCCTGCACAGCCCGCGAGGAGCAGGGCGGCGGCGGAGACCAGCGCGACGGGCGCGGCGCGGCGCAGGGCACGGTTCATGTGAAGATGCTCGTTTCGATTTGGGAACACGAAGGTCCAAGTCTGCCCGTTCCACATCTCGATTGCCTGAATCTGCGATTTCCACCAGATCAGGGCGACAATGGGCAGATGGGGGACACGACGACCGTACCCGATTTCGCTGAGGAGTCCGCCGATGCGGCGGATTCGTCGACGGAACTCGATGGGGTGCTCTGGGATCCGATCTCGACCGCGGCGCTCTCGCGGTCGCATCCGCGCTTCGACGAACGCGTGCTCGACGCGTGGTGCGGCGACGGGGCCTCAGCCCTGCCCACCGCCGAGCTCGTCGGCATCGGCGGCCTCGTCGACGCCGTCGACCTCGACGAGTCGCGGGTCGCGCTGGCTCGCGAACGGGCGGGCGAACGGATGCCGCAGCTGCGGCTGCACGTCGCCGACGTCACCGAGTGGGACCCGACGGGCTACGACCTCGTGCAGTGCGTCCTGGGCCTCGAGCGGTTCCCCGACCTCGACGCCGGCACCCGGCACCTGATCGAACGGGCACGTCCCGGTGGGCGCGTCGCGATCACCACGTGGGCGAAGGGGGCGCTGGAGCCGCTGCCCGAGCTGCTCGCGGCCGCGCTGCCGGGCGCGGGTGGCGACGACGCAGCGGCCGGTGGCAGCGACACCGACACCGACACCGACACCGACACAGCGATCCCCGACACCGCCGGCACCCTCGCGCACTGGCTCACGGAGCTCGGGCTCGTCGGCGTCCGAGCCGACGCCGTGCAGCGCCACGTCGACCTCACCGCCGAGCTGGCCTGGAAGGTCGTGCAGGCGACGCACCTGCGGTCGACGATCGCGCACCTCGACGCCGGCGAGCAGGCCGCCGTGCGCGAACGGCTGCTGGCGGCCGTCGCGGAGCACGTCCCCCGAGATCGACTCGATGGTGCTCGACACCCGCGCCGGCGACCGGTGGATGCTCTGCTCCGACGGCCTCTCGGGGGTCGTGTCGTTCGACGAGATCCTCGAGATCATGGCGTCCGACGCCGGTG
>NZ_WJSP02000303.1 GCF_009720255.1 Agromyces humi
CGCACGCAGGCCGCGGAGATCGCCGCGGCCGGCGGGGCGGTGCTCGACGGGGCATCCGTCGACAAGTCCGACCGGCTGCGGGCCGGCAGCTGGCTCGAGGTGAGCTGGGAGCCGCCGCGCTCCGTGCAGGTCGAGGCGATCCCGGTTCCCGATCTCGGCATCGTGCACGACGACGACGACCTCGTCGTGGTCGACAAGCCCGCGGGCGTCGCCGCGCACCCGTCGCTCGGCTGGGAGGGGCCCACGGTGGTCGGCGCCCTCGCGGCGGCGGGCTTCCGGATCTCGACGTCGGGTGCCCCCGAGCGGCAGGGCGTCGTGCACCGGCTGGACGCCGGCACGAGCGGGCTCATGGTCGTCGCGAAGTCCGAGCGTGCGTACACCGAGCTCAAGCGCCAGTTCCACGACCGCGAGGTCGAGAAGATCTACCACACGGTGGTGCAGGGGCATCCCGATCCGCTCGCCGGCACGATCGACGCGCCCGTGGGGCGGCATCCTCGCTCGGAATGGAAGTTCGCCGTCACCGCCGACGGCAAGCACGCCGTGACCCACTACGAGACCATCGAGGCGTTCCCGTACGCGTCATTGCTCGAGGTGCACCTCGAGACGGGACGCACACATCAGATCCGAGTGCACATGGCGGCGCAGCGGCATCCGTGTGCGGGCGATGCCATGTACGGGGCCGACCCCACCCTCTCCGCGCGGCTCGGCCTCACCCGCCAGTGGCTGCACGCCCGGCAGTTGTCGTTGACGCATCCGGGCACGGGCTCGTGGACGACGTTCGAGTCGGAGTACCCGGCCGACCTCGCGCACGCGCTCGAGCTGCTCCGCGCGGAGTGAGCGGGCGCGTCCGGGTCCTCGACGTGGGCGGCTCGCCGTAGAATTCGAAGACCCCCAGAACCGACTCGCAGCACCCGAAGAGGAGCCCAGTGGCCGCCGATTCCTTCGTCCACCTCCACGTGCACAGCGAGTACTCGATGCTCGACGGCGCCGCCCGGGTGGGCGAGCTCATCAAGGCCGCGCAGGGCGAGGGCATGCCGGCCGTGGCGGTCACCGACCACGGCAACGTGTTCGGCGCCTACGACTTCTGGAAGCAGGCCACCGACGCGGGCATCAAGCCCATCATCGGCACCGAGGCCTACATCACGCCGGGCACTCACCGCGGCGACAAGACCAGGGTCCGCTGGGGGAGCGGCGGCGGCGACGACGTCTCGGGATCGGGCGCGTACACGCACATGACCCTCCTGTCGGAGACGACCGAGGGCATGCACAACCTCTTCCGGCTCTCGAGCCGGGCGTCCATCGAGGGCTACTACTTCAAGCCCCGCATGGACCGCGAGCTGCTCGAGACATACTCGAAGGGGCTCATCGCCACGACCGGATGCCCCTCCGGCGAGGTGCAGACCCGCCTGCGGCTCGGGCAGTACGACGAGGCCGTGCGCGCGGCATCGGAGTACCGCGACATCTTCGGGAGGGAGAACTACTTCGCCGAGATCATGGACCACGGGCTCGGCATCGAGACGCGCATCATGGAGGACCTGCTGCGGCTCGCCAAGCAGCTCGACCTGCCGCTCGTCGCCACCAACGACCTGCACTACACGCACGCGCACGACGCGAAGAGCCACGCCGCGCTGCTCTGCGTGCAGTCGGGCTCGACGCTCGACGACCCCAACCGGTTCAAGTTCGACGCCGACGAGTTCTACCTGAAGACCGCCGCGGAGATGCGGCACCTCTTCCGCGACCACCCCGAGGCGTGCGACAACACGCTGCTCATCGCCGAGCGCGCCGACGTGCAGTTCAACACGAACGCCAACTACATGCCCCGCTTCCCCGTGCCCGAGGGCGAGAGCGAGGAGAGCTGGTTCGTGAAGGAGGTCGACCGGGGCCTCGCCGTCCGCTACCCGAACGGCATCCCCGCCGAGGTGCGCAAGCAGGCCGACTACGAGGTCGGCGTCATCCTGCAGATGGGGTTCCCCGGCTACTTCCTCGTCGTGGCCGACTTCATCAACTGGTCGAAGAACAACGGCATCCGGGTCGGCCCGGGCCGTGGTTCGGGCGCCGGCTCGATGGCCGCCTACGCGATGCGCATCACCGACCTCGACCCGCTGCAGCACGGGCTCATCTTCGAGCGGTTCCTGAACCCCGACCGCGTCTCGATGCCCGACTTCGACGTGGACTTCGACGAGCGTCGTCGCGGCGAGGTCATCAAGTACGTCACCGAGAAGTACGGCGACGAGCGCGTCGCGCAGATCGTCACCTACGGCACCATCAAGGCCAAGCAGGCGCTCAAGGACTCGAGCCGCGTGCTCGGCTTCCCGTTCGGCATGGGCGAGAAGCTCACCAAGGCCATGCCGCCCGCGATCATGGGCAAGGACATCCCGCTGTCGGGCATCCTCGACAAGGATCATCCGCGCTACAAGGAGGCCGGCGACATCCGGGCCATCATCGAGACCGACGCCGAGGCGAAGACGGTCTTCGAGACGGCCCTCGGCCTCGAGAACCTCAAGCGCCAGTGGGGCGTGCACGCCGCCGGCGTCATCATGTCGAGCGACCCGCTCATCGACATCATCCCGATCATGAAGCGGGAGCAGGACGGCCAGATCGTCACCCAGTTCGACTACCCGGCGTGCGAGTCGCTCGGCCTCATCAAGATGGACTTCCTGGGGCTCCGCAACCTCACCATCATCGATGACGCGCTCGACAACATCGAGGCCAACCGCGGCTTCCGTCCCGTGCTCGAAGAGCTCGCGCTCGACGACCCCGAGGCGTACGCGCTGCTCTCGCGGGGCGACACGCTCGGCGTCTTCCAGCTCGACGGCGGCCCGATGCGGTCGCTGCTCCGGCAGATGAAGCCCGACAACTTCGAGGACATCTCCGCCGTCATCGCGCTCTACCGCCCGGGCCCGATGGGCGCGAACTCGCACATCAACTACGCCCTGCGCAAGAACGGCCTGCAGCCGATCACGCCGATCCATCCCGAGCTCGAGGAGCCGCTGAAGGACATCCTCGACACGAGCTACGGCCTGATCATCTACCAGGAGCAGGTCATGGCGATCGCCCAGCGCGTCGCCGGCTTCTCGCTCGGACAGGCAGACATCCTCCGGCGCGCGATGGGCAAGAAGAAGAAGTCCGAGCTCGACAAGCAGTACGAGGGCTTCTCGGGCGGCATGAAGGCCAACGGGTTCTCGGATGCCGCGGTCAAGACGCTGTGGGACATCCTGCTGCCGTTCTCCGACTACGCGTTCAACAAGGCGCACTCGGCCGCCTACGGCGTGCTCAGCTACTGGACGGCCTACCTCAAGGCCCACTACCCGGCCGAGTACATGGCCGCACTGCTCACCAGCGTCGGCGACGCGCGCGACAAGCTGGCGCTCTACCTCAACGAGTGCCGCCGCATGGGCATCAAGGTGCTCCCGCCCGATGTGAACGAGTCGATCGGCTACTTCGCCGCCGTCGGCGAGGACATCCGCTTCGGCCTCGGCGCCGTGCGCAACGTCGGCTTCAACGTGGTCGACGCGATCCGCGCGGCGCGCGAGGAGAAGGGCCGGTTCGAGTCGTTCCACGACTTCCTGAAGAAGTCGCCGATCCAGGTCGCGAACAAGCGCACGGTCGAGTCGCTCGTCAAGGCGGGCGCCTTCGACTCGCTCGGGCACACCAGACGGGCGCTCGTCGAGATCCACGAGGGCGCCGTCGAGTCGGCCGTCAAGGAGAAGCGCGCCGAGGAGGTGGGCGACGTCGGCTTCGACTTCGACAGCCTCTTCGAGGACCACGAGCGCGACGCAGTGCCGTCGCTCGTGCCCGACCGGCCCGAGTGGGCCAAGCGCGACAAGCTCGCGTTCGAGCGCGAGATGCTCGGACTCTACGTCTCCGATCACCCGCTCGCCGGGCTCGAGGTGCCGCTCGCGAAGCACGCCTCGACGACGATCACCGAGCTCCTGTCGTCGGATGCCACGCAGGACGGCGACACCGTGACCATCGCGGGTCTCGTGACGAGCGTCCAGCACCGCGTCGCACGCCAGAGCGGCAACCAGTACGGCATGATCCAGGTCGAGGACTTCTCCGGCGAGATCACCGTCATGTTCATGGGCAAGGCGTACCAGGAGTTCGCGCCCGGCCTGAAGGCCGACTCGATCGCGGTCGTTCGGGGACGGGTGAGCCTGCGCGACGACGGCATGAACCTGCACGCCTACAGCGTGTTCTCGCCCGAGCTCGGGCAGGGCGACGAGTCGGGTCCGGTCGTCATCTCGCTTCCCGACATCCGCGCGACCACCGACACGATCTCGGCGCTCGGCGACGTGCTGATCCGGCACGCGGGCGACACCGAGGTGCGCCTGAAGCTCGTGAAGGGCCGCACTGCGCGCGTGTTCGAGCTCCCGTACCCCGTCACGGTGACGGCGGACTTCTACGGCGAGATCAAGAGCCTGCTCGGTCCGAACTGCCTCGTGTGACGGCCGCCGCCGGCGCGAGCCGCGTCGCTCGGTAGGCTGGTCGCGTCATGCTGCGAACCATCGACCTGCGCGGAACCCGTCCATCGGCGAGCGAACTGCTCGCCCTCGTGCCGCGCGCCGCGACCGACGTCACGGCGGCACTCGACCCGGCGCGAGCACTCATCGACGCCGTGCGCGAGCGCGGCGAGCGAGCTCGAGAAGATCTGTCCGTAGCGGA
>NZ_WJSP02000304.1 GCF_009720255.1 Agromyces humi
TCCCCAGAGCACCGCGTCGTCGTCGAACGTCGTCAGCGCGAGCACGGGCGGGGCGTCGGATGCCGCGCCCAGCTGCCGCGTCGCCTCGGGGCCGTCCATCCGCGGCATCCGGACGTCCATCAGCACGAGGTCGGGTCGATGTGCGCGGACCGCTGGCAGCACGCCCGTGCCGTCGGCGCACTCGGCGACCACCTCGAGGTCGGGCTCGGCACCGAGGATGAGCGCGAGACCGGCCCGCACCATCGCTTGGTCGTCGACGAGCAGCAGTCGAAGCGGCGCGGTCACGCGGCACCTCCGACGGGAAGGCGGCACTCGACGACCCACGAGCCGCCCTCGGGGCCGCCGCTGAGCTCGCCGCCGAGCGAGGCGGCCTGCTCGCGGAGTCCGACGAGCCCATAACCGTCGGGAGCGAGATC
This sequence comes from Agromyces humi, assembly GCF_009720255.1. Taxonomy (GTDB): domain Bacteria; phylum Actinomycetota; class Actinomycetes; order Actinomycetales; family Microbacteriaceae; genus Agromyces; species Agromyces humi. The sequence goes on from NZ_WJSP02000304.1 coordinate 417, forward strand.
GGTAGCGGCATCCGTCGCGCCGGCTCGAGTGAACGGGTTCGAGACCCGGGCGATCACGGCGTGGTCGTCGATCGCGATCTGTACCGCAGCGGATGCCCCGGGCGCACTGTGTCGCGCCGCGTTGGCGAGCGCCTCCTGCACGACCCGGTAGAGCGTGAGCCGGATGGGCAGCGACAGGGGTTCGGGGGTTCCGACGATGCGCAACTCGACCGGCAGCCCGGCAGAACGGTAGGTGGTCACGAGCCGTTCGAGGTCCAAGGATGCCCACTCGGACTCGTCGTCATCCCGCAGCATCCCGACGGCGCCTCGAATGGCGTCGAGGCTCTCGCGCGACACCCGCTCGGCTTCGATGAGGGCCGCCTCAGCGGCATCCGGATTCGAGCGGATCACCCGACGCGCACCGCCCACGTGCAGCACCACGACCGTCAGCGAATGCGCCACGAGGTCGTGCACGTCGCGCGCGATGCGATGCCGCTCCTCGCGTGCCGCAGCATCCGCCAGCTCGCCTTCGGCGGCGCGCAGTTCGTCGGCCAAGCGCGTCGCGCGCCGCAGGAGTACGCCGATGAGCACGGCGAACGCACCGCCGAACGCGAAGTAGATCGCGCCCACGTCCCACTCGACCCCGAACAGGAAGGGCACGAATGGAACCACCATGATGACGGCGGTGACCGAGCCGATCAGCCACCAGTCATCGGTTCGGCTGGCGAGCCTGCTCGCGGCCGCCAGGCTGAGGAAGAGCGCTGCGCCGATCTCGGAGAGGGCGATGACCGGGATGACCGGGATGATCGCGAGGGCCGCGAACGCGAGCAGGGGGAGTTCGATGCCGAAGACGAGGAGTGCCCATGGCACAAGGGCGATGAGCATGGCGACCACGACCGCCGGGTTGAATTGGGCGTTGACCACGGCCAGGACGGCGGCGACGAGGGCGGTGACGGCGTAGACGAGGTCGGTGACCCGTGAACCCGCCGTGACTGAAGCTCGCGTCATGCGTCGCTCCTCTCGGGCTGCGCCTTGGGCTTGGCCTCTGCCGTCGCCTTCGACTCGGTCGGGCGATCGCCCCGGCCTCGCCTCAACGAAACCGTATCGGACGGGTTCGCGCCTCGTCCCGTGGTACGAGAACGAGGCGTTCCGCGGTGCGATGACGGCCGGATGCCGCGCGCGGAGCATCGGGGCATGACCACTTCACTCTCGACTCCGCCCCGTCTGTCCTCGCCGCGCTCGTCGACCGCGGCGGGGGCGCGCGCCGTGCTCGCGGTCGGCGGCGGTCTCAGCGCCGTCGCGTTCGTGATCGCCGTCGTCGGCCTGATCGTCGATCCAGCCGTGCTCACCGGCGCTCCCGCCTGGATCAAGCCCGCCAAGTTCGCGTTCTCGATCGCGGTGTTCCTGCTGACGCTGCGCTGGATCCTGTCGTACGTGCGCGGCCACGACCGGCTGCTCGCCATGCTCAGCTCCGTCATCACGGTCGCGCTCGTCGCCGAGATCGCGCTCGTCGAGATGCAGGTGCTCCGCGGCACGACCAGCCACTACAACGAGGCGACCGACTTCGATGCCGCGGTCTTCTACGCGATGGGTGGCATCGTGTCGCTCGTGGTCATCGCCACGATCGCCGCCGGCGTGCTCGCACTGCGGCAGCGCGGCCACGCCCCGGTCCGTCCACTCGCGAGCGGCGCCGACGTGGGGACGCCCCGAGGGACACCCCACGCCGGACCGCTCAACGGGCGGTGAGCTCCTCGGCGACGAGGAACGCAAGCTCGAGCGACTGCATGTGGTTCAGGCGAGGATCGCACAGCGACTCGTAGCGCGTCGCGAGGGTCGCCTCATCGATGTGCTCGGAGCCGCCGAGGCACTCGGTGACATCATCGCCGGTGAGCTCGACGTGGATGCCTCCCGGGTACGTTCCGGCCGCGCGATGGGCCTCGAAGAAGCCCCGCACCTCGTCGACCACGTCGTCGAAGCGGCGGGTCTTGTAGCCGTTCGGCGTCGTGATGCCGTTGCCGTGCATCGGGTCGGTGACCCACAGCGGGTTGGCGTCGCTGCGCTTGATGGCCTCGAGCAGCGGGGGCAGCGCATCGCGGATCTTGCCGGCGCCCATGCGCGTGATGAACGTGAGGCGCCCGGGCTCGCGATCGGGATCGAGCTTCTCGACGAGCTCGAGCATCGTCTCAGGCGTGGTCGACGGGCCGAGCTTCACGCCGATCGGATTGCGGACGCGCGACAGGAAGTCGACGTGCGCGCCGTCGAGGTCGCGCGTGCGCTCCCCGATCCAGATGAAGTGGCTCGACGTGTCGTACGGCGTGCCCGTGCGGGAGTCGATGCGCGTCATCGGCCGCTCGTAGTCCATGAGCAGGCCCTCGTGGCCCGTGTAGAACTCGGTGTGCTTCAGCGCCTCGAAGTCGGCGCCGCACGCCTCCATGAACTTGATGGCCCGATCGATCTCGCGCGCCAGCGACTCGTAGCGGGCGTTCGCGGGGTTCACCGAGAAGCCCTGGTTCCACGAGTGGACCTGCCGCAGGTCGGCGAACCCGCCCGTGGTGAATGCGCGGATGAGGTTCAACGTCGAGGCGGCCATGTGGTACCCGCGCACCAGCCGCGCCGGGTCGGCCGCGCGGGACTCGGGCGTGAAGTCGTAGCCGTTGACGATGTCGCCACGGTACGCCGGCAGCGTCACGTCGCCCCGCGTCTCGGTGTCGCTCGACCGGGGCTTCGCGAACTGGCCCGCCATGCGGCCCATCTTCACGACCGGCATCGACGCGCCGTACGTGAGCACCACGGCCATCTGCAGCACGGTCTTCACGCGGTTGCGGATCTGGTCGGCGGTCGCTCCCGCGAACGTCTCGGCGCAGTCGCCGCCCTGCAGGAGGAACGCCTCGCCGCGGGACGCGGCGGCGAGCCGGGTGCGCAGCATGTCCACCTCGCCGGCGAACACCAGTGGCGGCAGGGTCGCGAGCTCAGCGGATGCCGCGTGCGCGGCCTCGGCGTCGGGCCACTGCGGCTGCTGCTTGATCGGCAGGGTGCGCCAATAGTCGAGGCCGTCGATCACGGAGGGATCTGCACTGACGACGGGCTCGACGAGCTGTACCACGGAAGTGTCCTGAGGGGTTCGGGGCGCGGTGCGCCGGGAATGGGAACGCGGCGCCGCACGTCGCGCCGCCGCTGCATCGAGCCTACCCCGAGGTGGTCGCGCGTTGCTCCCGCACGGAGCTCGCGTAGACGTCGACGTACTGCTGGCCGCTCAGCGCCCGGAGTTCGTAGACGAGCTCGTCCGTCACGGAGCGCAACACGAAGCGGTCGCCCTCGAGGCCCTCGAACCGGGTGAAGTCGAGCGGCTCGCCGATGATGATGCCGATCCGCCGGATCTTCGGGAGCCTCGTGCCGATCGGCATGACCTTCTCGGTGCCGATCATCGCGACCGGCAGCACCGGCACGCCCGCCTCGAGCACCATCCGCGCCACCCCGGTGCGACCGCGGTAGAGCCGCGCATCGGGGCTGCGGGTGCCCTCGGGATAGATGCCGAGGATGCCGCCGTCGCCGAGCACGCGAAGTCCCGTCAGCAGCGACGCCTCCGATGCCTTGCCCCCTGAGCGGTCGATGGGCAGCTGCCCCGCCGCCTGGAAGAACGTCTTCGTCGCCCAGCCCTTGAGGCCCTTGCCGGTGAAGTACTCGCTCTTCGCGAGGAACACCACCGGCCGGTCGACGACGAGCGGAAGGAAGATCGAATCGATGAACGAGAGGTGGTTGCTCGCGAGCACCACCGCGCCCTCCTTGGGCACGTGCTCGAGACCGACGACCCAGGGCCGGAAGATCGCGAGGAGGATCGGGCCGATCACGATGTGCTTCATGACCCAGTAGAACACCGGCGGACTCCCCTCCCGGGTGGACGAACGCTTCAGCCTAGCGCCGGGCGCCTCAGGCGTGTTCCTGCACCCACACGCGTGCGAGGTCGGCCGCGCCGACCACCCCGGCGTCGTTGACGAGCTCGGCGATCACGAAGTCGGGCTCGGGGTGGTAGCCGCGCGCCGGGAGGTGCTCGAAGAACGCCTCGCGGATGGGAGCCAGCAGCAGTTCCCCCGCCACGGCCACGCCTCCGCCGAAGACGAAGCGCTGCGGGTCGAGCACCGCCGCAAGCGACGCCGACGCCTGGCCGAGCCAGTGGCCGAGCTGGCGGAGCGCCGCGACCG
>NZ_WJSP02000305.1 GCF_009720255.1 Agromyces humi
CGCACCGGGGGTTGCGGGCCCGGCGGGCTCGGAGTCGCTCGACGCCGGATCGCCGTCGGCGTCGGCCGCGGCATCCGCTCGCTTCGACTCGCGGGAGCCGTCGAGGCCGACGCCGCGGATCGTCAGGATCATGAACAGCACCATGCTCGAGACGATCGCCATGTCGGCGACGTTGTAGATCGCGGGGATCAGCCACGGCGTCGAGACGAAGTCGACGACGTGGCCGAGGCCGAAGCTCGGCTCGCGGAGCAGCCGGTCGGTGAGGTTGCCGAGTACTCCGCCGAGCAGGAGCCCGAACACGAGCGCCCAGGCGACCGAGCGGATGCGCCGGGAGAACCAGATGATGAACGTGATCACGCCCGCGGCGAGGATCGTGAAGATCCACGTCATGCCGCTGGCGAGCGAGAAGGCCGCGCCGGGATTCCGCACGAACTGCCATTGCAGCACGTTGCCGAGCACCGGCACGACCTCACCCTCGGTGAGGTTCGTGACGACGAGGAACTTGCTCAGCTGGTCGAGGCCGTACACCGCGAGGGCGCCGCCGACCAGGATGAGGAGTGCAGTGGTGGTGCCGACCTTCGCGGCCCGCTCAGCCGCCAAAGCCCTGGAAGGTCGGTGCCGGCGTCTGGTCGCCCGCGCTCACGGGGGCGGAGAAGCCCTGGTTGCCCGAGACCTGCACCGGCGCGGCCGTGTCGAGCTCGCGCAGCTGCCCCTCGATGTAGCTCTTCAGCTTGAGGCGGTAGTCGCGCTCGAAGATGCGGAGCTCGTCGACGCGCTTCTCGAGCGCGAGGCGCTCCTGGTCGAGGATGCCCATCTGCTGGCGCTGCTTCGCCTCGGCCTCGGCCACGACGCGCGCGGCGGTGGCGTGCCCCTCGGCGATCAGCGCGTCGCGCTTCTCGATGCCCTCGCGGACGTGCTCCTCGTGGAGGCGGCGGGCGAGCTGCAGCAGGTTCGTCGTCGACGTCTGCTCGTCGAGCTCGGACTGCGGCTGCACGGGCGCCTGCGTTGGCACGGCCACCGTGGGAGGCGGCGCAGCCGGCTCGGTGTAGACCGCGGCGGGGGTCGGCGCGGCGGGCGCGGACTTGCCGGCCTCGGCCGCTCGCGACTCGGCCGCGGACAGACGCTGGCGCAGCTCCTCGTTCTCCTGGTTCAGTCGGCGCAGTTCGACGACCACCTCGTCGAGGAAGTCGTCGACCTCGTCCTGGTCGTAGCCCTCCCGGAACTTCGTCGCCTGGAAGCGCTTGTTGACCACATCTTCCGGAGTTAGCGCCATGGCTTCCCACCCTCAAATCTGTCGAGCTGTTCGAACGTTCTGCTAACGGTAGCAAAGACCTCCACGCGGCCGCAGTGCCGAACGTCACGGCCCGCCACCTCGCAGGAGATCATCAGGCGGATGCCGCGGCGCCGGCCGCCAGCCAGGACACCACGGTCATGGCGACGATGACCAGCAGCATCGCGAGGCTCCACCCGAGATCGAGTGCGACCTGGCCGATGCGGATCGGCGGCACGATGCGCCGGAAGAAGCGCACGGGCGGATCCGTGACGCTGTACACCGTCTCCACGACCACGAGCCACGCTCCGCGAGGACGCCACGAACGATTGAACGTTCGGACGAGGTCCAGCACGAACCTCGCCCACATGACGAAGAAGTAGACGAGGAGCAGCGTGTAGAGGATGTTCCAGACGACGGACAGTGCGCCCACGGCAGCTACGCGTGCGTGAAGAACGACGCGTCGACGTCGCCTTCGGCCTCGCCGGCCTCGCCCGAGACGACGACGTGCGCCGGCGAGAGGAGGAACACCTTGCTCGTGACGCGCTCGATCTTGCCGTAGAGCCCCTGGGACAGGCCGCTCGCGAAGTCGATCAGGCGACGTGCGTCGCCGTCCGACATCTGCGAGAGGTTGATGATCACGGGGACTCCCTCGCGGAAGGACTCGGCGATCACCTGGGCGTCACGGTACTGACGCGGGTGCACGGTGAGGATCTCGTTCATCTCCGCCTGCGGTGTAGTCGGTTGGACCTGGTGCTTGCGAAGCGGCGTGACGGCCGCTCCGGTCTTCGGGGCGGCGGGAGCCGCGTGCACGATGGGTGCAGCGGGCGCCGGGGCCTGCGGGGCCTCCTGCTCGAACTCCTCATCGGCGAGTCCGAGGTAGACCATGGTCTTCTTGAGCGGGTTGGACATCGCTGCCTCCGTCTGTGTTCCGTCTGTTCGAGGCTAACCGGCGTCCGGCCGATTCCCGGTGATTGCGGTTCCGATCCGCAGGTGTGTCGCGCCCTCCAAGATCGCCTCACGGAAATCGTGCGACATCCCCATGGACAACGCCTGTGCGTCGGGTGCCTGGTGCCGCACCCGCTCGGAGAGCAGCCGCATGCGGGCGAAGGCGGGCCGGGGCGGCTCACCGAGCGGCGCCACCGCCATCAGGCCGCGCAGGCGAAGTCCGGGCGTCGCGAGCACGTGCTCCACGAGCCGATCGACCTCGTCGGGCTGCACACCGCCTCGACCTGGGTCGTCGGTGAGGTTCACCTGCACGAACGCGTCGATCGTCGCCGCGTCGGAGCGGAGTGCGTCCACGAGCGACGCGCGGTCGATGGAGTGGATCGCCGTCGCGTAGCCCCGGACCTGCTTGGCCTTCTTGCTCTGCAACTGCCCGACGAAGTGCCAGCGGAGCCCGAGGGAGGCGAGCTCCGCGGCCTTCGCCTGCGCCTCCTGGTGCCGGTTCTCGCCGAAGTCCTGCACGCCGAGCTCCGCGAGCTCCGCGACGAGCGACGCCGGCTGGAACTTGGTCACCACGATGGTGGTGATCTCGTTCGGATGCCGCCCGGCATCGCGCGCGGCATCCGCGATGCTGCCGCGGACGGACGCGAGTCGGTCGGCGAGCTCGCTCATGCGCTCCCCCGTTCGGCCGACACGGCCCGGCTCACTTCAGGAAGTCGGGGATGTCGAGGTCGTCGCCGTCGTCGTCGAACGCGGGGTCGGAGACGATCTGGTCGGCTGGCGCCGGCGACGCCTCGCCCCAGTTCGCCGTCTCGACGAGCTCGTCGATGTCGATCTCGCCGATCACCTCGGACACGGCCTCGGAGCCCGCGCCCAGCGAGGAGCCGCCGACCGCTGCGCCGACGCCCACCGCGGCGGGCACGAAGTTCGTGCGCCTCGCCTCGACGGGCTGCTGCTTGGCGTTGGGCTCGCCGCCGTCGAAGCCCGCCGCGATGACGGTCACCCGCACCTCGTCGCCGAGGGTGTCGTCGATGACGGCACCGAAGATGATGTTGGCCTCGGGATGCACGGCCTCCTGCACGAGGCGGGCCGCGTCGTTGATCTCGAAGATGCCGAGGTTCGATCCGCCCTGGATGGAGAGGAGCACGCCGTGGGCGCCGTCGATCGACGCCTCGAGCAGTGGGCTGGCGACGGCGAGCTCGGCCGCCTTGATCGCCCGATCGGCCCCACGCGAGGAACCGATGCCCATGAGCGCCGATCCTGCCCCTTGCATGACCGACTTGACGTCGGCGAAGTCGAGGTTGATGAGGCCGGGGGTCGTGATCAGGTCGGTGATGCCCTGGACACCGGCGAGGAGCACCTGGTCGGCGGTCGCGAAGGCCTCGAGCATCGAGATGCCGCGGTCGCTGATCTCGAGGAGCCGGTCGTTCGGCACGACGATGAGGGTGTCGACCTCTTCCTTCAGGCGCGCGACCCCCTGCTCGGCCTGGGTCTGGCGACGCTTGCCCTCGAATCCGAACGGCTTGGTGACGACACCGATGGTGAGGGCGCCGATCGACTTCGCGATCCGCGCGACGACGGGCGCACCGCCGGTGCCCGTGCCACCGCCCTCGCCGGCGGTCACGAAGACCATGTCGGCGCCGGCCAGCGCCTCCTCGATCTCCTCCGCGTGATCCTCCGCCGCGCGGCGGCCGACCTCGGGGTCGGCGCCGGCGCCGAGGCCGCGGGTCAGATCTCGGCCGACGTCGAGCTTGACGTCGGCATCGCTCATCAGCAGTGCCTGGGCATCGGTGTTGATCGCGATGAACTCGACCCCGCGCAGGCCGAGCTCGATCATGCGGTTGACGGCGTTGACGCCACCGCCGCCGATGCCGACGACCTTGATGACGGCGAGGTAGTTCTGGTTAGACGACATGTCCGGCCCTCCGTGCGAACTCTGAACCCTGAACCTCAAGTCGAAGGTTAAAGTTTTGCTGAGTATGCAATTCCTGATTCGACGGTAGGTGCCCACTGCCCGCCGCACCGCAAGGAGCCCCCGCGTGTCGCGAACCGCCGCGCGGATCGGCATCGAGCACGGGCGCTGTCGCCAGGCGTCGCACGCCTGCGCCATCACTCCGTGACGGGACTCGTGGGCGCCGACACGTCGTACAGCGACACCGTGTCGGGCGGCGCCGCCACCATCAGGTCGGCGAGCACGTCGGCCTTGAGCACCGAGTCCTCGGCACTCCCCCACACCTGCTCGTCGAGCACGGCGCCGTCCTCGGCCTTCACGTTCGCGGTGCCGTCCTTGAACCCGAACAGGTTGCGAGGCGTCGCCTGCGCGGTCGACGTCGACGAAGTGCGGCCGAAGCCGAG
>NZ_WJSP02000306.1 GCF_009720255.1 Agromyces humi
GGCGACCTCCTCGCCGCGAACGGCGGCATCTTCGGTCCGCAGGGCGAGGCGATCAACGCGGGGGCAGCCGACGACGTCCGCGTCGTCGTGGTCGGCAACCCGGCCAACACCAACGCGCTCATCGCATCGGCGCACGCGCCCGACGTGCCGGCCGACCGATTCACGGCGCTCACCCGGCTCGACCACAACCGCGCGCTCGCCCAGCTCGCGCCCACGGTCGGCACCCCGGTCGGCGAGATCCGCGATGTCACCATCTGGGGCAACCACTCGGCCACCCAGTTCCCCGACATCTCCCACGCCACGGCGGCAGGCCAGTCGATCCCCGCGCTCCTCCAGGCCCGGCTGGGTGGCCCCGAGGGCCTCCGCGAGTGGCTTGTCGACGACTTCATCCCGCGCGTGGCCAAGCGCGGCGCCGAGATCATCGAGGTGCGCGGCTCGTCCTCGGTGGCGTCCGCGGCGAGCGCCACGATCGACCACGTGCGCGACTGGGTGCACGGCACCTCCAGTGGGTGGACCAGTGCCGCGGTCGTCTCCGACGGGTCGTACGACGTGCCAGAGGGGCTCGTCTCCTCCTTCCCCGTCGAGTCCGTCGACGGCGCGTGGCGCATCGTGCAGGGACTCGAGCTCGACGCGTTCGCGCGGCACCGCATCGCGGCATCCGTCGCCGAGCTCCAGGAGGAGCGCGACGCCGTGCGCTCCCTCGGCCTCATCTCAGGATCACGATGACGGATGCCGCGCTCGACCTCTCGGGCTACGACCTCGTCGTCGACGAGCAGTTCGACGGCGACGACCTCGACGACACCCGCTGGCTGCCGCACTACACGCCGCACTGGAGCTCCCGCGAGGCCACCCGGGCGCGCTTCGAGGTGTCCGGCGGCACGCTGAAGCTCCGCATCGACGCCGACACGGCGCCGTGGTCGCCCGAGTACGACGGCGAGGTGCGCGTGTCGCACCTGCAGACGGGTCAGTTCTCCGGCCCCGTCGGCAGCCCGGTGGGCCAGCACCGGTTCCGCGCCGGCCTGGTCGTGCGCGAGGCGCAGGACGAGGAGCGGCTGTGGCTGCCGCACTTCGGCGTCATCGAGGCGCGCGCCCGCGGCATCCGGCACCCCTCGGCGATGGTCGCGCTCTGGCCGGTCGGCTTCGAGGACCAGGGCGCGAACTGCGGCGAGATCTGCATCTTCGAGATCTTCGGCAGCGAGATCGGCGAGGCGAGCGGGCTGGTCGGCCTCGGCGTCAAGCCCCAGCGCGACCCCCGGCTGGTGCAGGACTTCGAGAAGGTGCGGGTCGAGGGCGACCTGACGCAGTTCCACGACTACGCGGTCGAGTGGCTGCCGGGCCGGCTCCGGTTCTTCGTCGACGGCCGGCTCGTGAAGACTGTCGAGCAGTCGATCGACTACCCGGTGCAGCTCATGCTCGACGTGTACGAGCTGCCGACGGATGCCCCGCGCGACACGTCCGCGCATCCGCTCGTCTTCGAGGTGGCGCACGTGCGCGAATACCGCGCGCGAGCCGCCTGACCCGCGCGCCTAGGCTTGGGGCATGGCCTCCGAATCCAGCAGCTCCGCCCGTCGCACCCAGATCATCGTGGGGCTCGTCGTGGGCGCCGTCGTGGGCGTGGGGGTCAGCCTGTGGACGGGGTTCTGGCTGTGGCTCGCCGCCGGCATCGTGGTGGGCCTCGCGGCGGGCGCCATCATGAAGCCGCCGGCCCGCTGACGCCCCGCTTCACGCGCTCGGCCACGTAGGACTCGATCCCGTCGATCACGCGCGCCAGCCCGAAGGCGAACGCGCGCTCGGGATCGGCCGACGCGTCGTGGTCCTTCACGGCCCTGCCGACCCGTGCCGCGACGGGATAGCGACCCGGCTCGGCGACCCGATCGAGCACGGGCGCGTTGCGCTGCCACCACTCCTCGTCGCTCTCGCTCGAGGCGCGATGCAGCCGCTCGGCGTCGACGTACGCGCGGGCGGGGCCGACCACGTACGCGGTCACGAGCGTGATCACCTGGTCGAGCTCGACATCGCTGAGGCCGAGTCCGTCGATGGCGCGGAGGCTCCACTCCCACCGGTCCGAGACGTTGGGACCGAGCGGAGGGCGGCTCGTGTCGATCGCGAGCAGCCAGGGATGCCGCAGGAACTCGTTCCACGTCAGGCGGGCCACCTGCTCGAGCCTCGTGCGCAGCGATCCGCCCGGCTCGGGCAGCGGCTGCTCCCCCGCCACCCGATCGACCATGAGGTCGATGAGCTCGGCCCGGCCGGGCACGTAGGTGTAGACCGACATGGGCTTGAGGCCGAGTCGCTCTGCGACCCTGCGCATCGACAGCACCTCGATGCCCTCGTCGTCGGCGATCGCGATCGCAGCGTCGACGACGGCGTCCACGCTCGTGCGCTGCTTCGGTCCCCTCGAGCCGACGGGCTCGCCGAGGCGGTCGCGCCAGAGCAGCCGGAGCGCTCGGTCGGGCTCGCCTGAGGCGAGGGGTTCGGTCGGCACGGCGGTCAGCCTACCGCCGCCGTCGGCCGCGCGGGGTGACAACTCCGTACGGCCGACGACGAATCGCGGAGGCTACTTCTTCGACTTCTCGGGCACGGGCAGGGTGCCCGCGGCCCGCTGCGCGGCATAGTAGGCACGGGCCTCGTCCTGACGCTCGACCTCGGCGCCCGACGCGATCTTCGCGCGCAGGTGCTCGGGCTTATATCCGAACGCGTCGACGAGGTCCTGGGCGTGCGGCCGAAGCCGCTCGATGAGCCGGTCGATGTACGCGGTCACGGCCTGCGCTCGCTGCGGCGACAGGCGCCCGTGGATGAGGTACCAGGAGAGGTGCTTCTCGAGGAGGCCGAGGCCGAAGAGGTCGCGCACCCACGTGAGCACCTGCTTCGTGCCCGGGTCGGTCGTCTGCGCGAGGCCGCGCGAGAACGCCTCCCACTGGAGCAGCTCCGCGTGCGCGCGGGCCGCCTCGATGAGCTCGTTCTGGTTGCGGTTGAACGCCGCCGCGGCATCCGCCTTGGGCAGCTTGCGCGCGTCGCGGAGGCGGCCGGCGATCTCGGCGATCATCGTCTCGACGCGGTCGGTGAGCAGCTCCCGCTGCGTCTCCTCGTCGCGCAGCTCCGAGACGGAGCGGCGGGTGGAACCGAAGTCGGCGATCGTCTGCGCCAGGCGGCGAAGTCCGGTGCCGTGGTAGGCGCGCTCGGCCGTCTGCGACACCACGTAGCGTGCCATCACGCCGGCGTCCGCCTTCGCGAACTGCTTCGAGAAGTCGGTGAGCAGGCGCTTGGCGACGAGCTGCAGCAGCACGTTGTTGTCGCCCTCGAAGGTGACGTAGACGTCGAGGTCCTGGCGGAGGCCGACGAGGCGGTTCTCGGCGAGGAAGCCCGCGCCGCCGCACGCCTCGCGCGCCTCCTGCAGGGTCTCCAGCGCGTGCCAGGTGGAGAGCGGCTTCAGCGCGGCGGCCATCGTCTCGAGATCCTGGCGGTCGTCGTCGGTGTCGGCCCTGCCCGAGAACACGGCGTCGAACTTCACGAGGAACTCGTCGTGGGCGAAGATCTGCGCATACGTGGTCGCGAGCTTCGGCAGCAGGCGGCGCTGGTGCCGCTGGTAATCGAGCAGCACCTCCTCGTCGGTCTCGCTCGCGGCGTTGAACTGGCGACGCTGGTTGCCGTAGGTGATCGCGATCGTGAGCGCCATGGCGGCGGCCGACGTGGCGGCGCCGTCGAGCGAGACACGACCCTGCACGAGGGTGCCGAGCATCGTGAAGAACCGGCGGCCGGGGCTCGAGATCGGACTCGAGTACGTGCCGTCCTCGGCGACCGAGCCGTAGCGGTTCAGGAGGTTCTCACGAGGGACCCGCACGTTCGTGAAGTGCAGGCGCCCGTTGTCGATGCCGTTCAGGCCGCCCTTCAGGCCGTCGTCCTCGCCGCCGATGCCCTTGAGGAATCCGCCCTTGGTGTTGCGGATCGGCACGTAGAAGGCGTGCACGCCGTGGTTCACGCCCTTCGTGATGAGCTGGGCGAACACGACTGCGGCCGTGCCGTGCAGCGCCGCGTTGCCGAGGTAGTCCTTCCAGGCGCCCCGGAACGGCGTGTTGATGACGAACTGCTGCTTCGCCTCGTCGTACGTGGCGGTCGTGCCGATCGCCGCGACATCAGAGCCGTGGCCCGTCTCGGTCATGGCGAACGCGCCGGGCACCTTGAGCGACATGATGTCGGGCAGGAAGGTGCGGTGGTGGAAGTCGGTGCCGAGGTGCAGCACGGCGGCACCGAAGAGGCCCCACTGCACGCCCGACTTGATCTGCAGGCTCGGGTCGGCGAGCACGAGCTCCTCGAAGCCCGCGATGTTGCCGCCGTGGTCGTCGTGGCCGCCGACCTCGGTCGGGAAGGCGCGGTGCACGGCGCCCTGCTCGACGAGGATCTTCAGCTGCTGGAGCACACGCTCGCGGTGCTCGGCCATCGTCTGGCCCTCGATGCGCTGCAGGTCGGGATGCGCGGCGCGCTCGCGGGCGATCACGCGCAGGTCGGCCCACGTGCCGAGCAGCTGGCGACCGAGGCGCTCGACGTCGACGCGCGGCGATGCCGGCT
>NZ_WJSP02000307.1 GCF_009720255.1 Agromyces humi
CCGACGAACCGATCCTGTTCACCAAGTCCCCCAACACCCTCGTCGGCCCGAATGACGACGTGCGCATCCCCCGCGGCTCGACCAAGCCCGACTGGGAAGTCGAGCTCGGCATCGTCATCGGCTCCCGGGGGTCGATCGCCACCACGTCGCGAGGTGATCGCGTGCTCAACTGGTCGATGACGCGGGTCGACGCATCGTCTTCTCCCTGCTTCGCGGACGTCGGACTTCACCGTGACGCCCTCGAGCTCGGCGTCGCGGAGGTAGGTCACGGCCCGATCGCCGAACCCGAGCGCGCGGGCCGCCGCGTAGTGGTGCGCGAGGCGCTGGATGCGCCGCGGTGCCGCGGGGAAGTCCGATTCGAGCGCCTGCGCGATGCGCGCGTGGGTGCGCAGCAACTCGGTGCCCGGGATGGTGTCGATGACGGCCTGCCGCGCGATCGCGTGCGGGAACCGGTAGGAGTCGCCCGCCTGACGCGGCGGCTCGATGAGTCGGGCGCGCACCGCGGCATCCATCGCGGCGAGCGTGACGTCGACGGATGCCGCGCTGATGCCCACCATCTCCACGAGGTCGACCTCCTGCCCGAGCACCGCCGCGAGCTCGAGCACCGGGCGGTGGGCCGGATCGAGGGTCGCGATGCGCGACCGCACCAGGTCACCCACGGAGTCGGGCAGCTCGATGACGCGCTGGCCGTCGCGGCGCTCGGCCTCCACCACCCGTCGCCACATCGCGCGGAGCAGGAACGGATTGCCGCCCGTGAGCTCGCCAAGCACCTCGGCCGACTCGCGAGCGCGGAACCGCGGCATCCCGGCGCGGATCGAGACGTACTCGGTGATCTCGTCGGTGGTGAACGGGGCGAGCTCGAGGCGCAGCACGCCGCTGAGCCGCGACAGCGACGCGAGCACGTCGGCGAGCGCATCCGACCGGTCGGGTGGCGCATTGCGGAGGGTCCCGAGGAGCAGCAGGCGATCGGTGGCCGTTCCCTCGACCACCCTGCTGAGCAGGCGGATCGCCGCCGGTCCCGCCCAGTGCAGGTCGTCGAGCACCAGAACCATCGGCCGCTCGGCGGTCGCGGCGTGCAGCATGTCGACGACGGCCGAGAACACGCGCTCCTGGCCCATCGGCCGGTCCGCGGCATCCGGAGCCGATCGATCGAGCATCCGCTCCAGGAGCTCGACCGTCTCGGCGTCGGAGCGGTCGGTCGCCGCCGCCCCGAACGCCGGCATGAGCGCGCGCAGCGGTTCGTCGAACGGCTCGAACGGTGCGCCGAGCTCCTGGATGCACGACCCGACCAGCACCGCTGCTCCGTCGGCGCGCAGCCGGGTGCACACCTCGCTCACGAGCCGTGACTTGCCCGATCCGGGCTCCCCGCTCACGAAGATCGCCCGACCCGCACTGCCGACGGCGTCGGCCCATGCCGACTCGAGCGCTGCGACCTCTTCGTGTCGAGCGACGAACGGCGGCTGTCCGGATGTCGTCCAGCCGGCCGGCAACGCCGGGGCGGACCATTCCACCATGTGCTCACGATAGTGCGCGCCGGATGCCGCGGCGATGACCCGAATTGACTACTCCGGCCGCCCGCCGAAGATGGCTCGCTCGCGTCATGTGGCCGGTTGCCCGCTTCCCTACCTTGTGATCGGCGCTCCCATCGGAGCCCCGATCACGGAAGGACAGGATCATGAACGTACGTGCGTTCCTCATCGCCCCGGCTGTCGTGGCCGTGGCCGTGCTGGCCGGGTGTGGCCTCACCGACGGAACCGACGCGAAGGCGGGCTCCGCGCGCGTCGGGATCCACTCGAGCGAGGTGTGCCACGCGCCCGCGTACATCCGAGACCGCGCCCCCGCGGGCGTCTGCTCGGACGCCGACGCTGAGACCGACGCTGACGAGCCCGAGGTCGTCGACGACCTCTCGCCCCTGCAGGGTGACCGCTGAAACCGAGCGGCCGGCCGGCCGGCTGGACGAATGGGCGCCGCGATCGGGCGCGCGAGCCGGCGCCCTGCCGTCAGCGCGACGGCAGGGCGCTTGCAGGCTGCGTGCTCGCCGACCGCCGGTGCGAGAGCCGGTACACGGCGTGCCCGATCTTCAGCCCGAAGCCCGTCGACCCGTGGGGGCCATACGGTTCATAGGCGCGCATCTTCGTGATGCGCTCGCCGTCGGTGTCGATGACGAACACCTGGGGAAAGTCGAGGCGCTTGCTGCCCATGTTCAGCACGTGATGGGTGGAGGTCTCGACGACGACCGAGGTGCCGGCCTCGTCGAAGAACCACCGCTCGATGTCGAACCGCATGCTCTTCATCTGCGTGAACGCCCAGGTGAGTCCTTCGCGCACGGCCGCGATGCCCACCATGTCGGGATACGGGTAGTGCGGGTCGTAGAGCACGATGTCCTCGGACATCGTCGCAGTGGCGGCATCGACATCGAGGGCCTGGACTCCCGCGAACATCGTCTCGACGAGGTGCTGCACCGGTGCTGGCATGCGCCACACGCTAGCAGTCAGCACGCCACGAACTTACGATGGACCATGGTCGCGTTCCGGGTCGGGCGCAGTCGCCCTGCGCAGCAGCTCGAAGTCCACGACGTCGAACTGGCGAGGCGGGCTGGAAGGGCGCTGGTCGCCGCCGATGAGCGCATCCGTGCCGCCGCTGACGAGCTCGGCTTCGCCGAGGCGGAGCTGGGGGATGCCGCGGGCAGGCACCTGGGCGATGCCCTCGTCGCGGCGCGCAGGCACCTCAGTGACGCGTTCCGCATGAACCGGCTCAATCACGACGTAAACCCCGGCACCGCCGACGAGGTGCGGGCACGCTCCCTGCGAACCGTGGAGCTGTGCGAACTGATCGAGGGCGAGCTCGCTGAGCAGACTGCTGCGCTTGCCGAGCGGATGCGGCGGGCACGGCGTGCGCCCGAGACCATTGCTGTGGTGCGGGCGGATGTCGCGGTGCTCCGCTCTCTCATCCCAAACGCCCGCGCGACCATCGACCACCTCGCTGCCCGCTATGCACCGGAGGCGCTCGCCGACGTGGACGGCATTGTTTCCGAGGCCGATCAGTTGCTCGGATTCGCCGAGCACAGCGCCGGCGTGGCCGAGCGCCGACGCGTGGCTGGACAGCGCGAGCAAGCGAGCATGGTGCTCGAGGCCTCCGTCGAATCGGTGCGCCGAGCAGCGGCCCTCCTCGATGCGGTGGAGACCTTCGAGGTCGAGGCGCTCCGAGCGGAGTCCACGCTGGCCGCGCTCGTCGAGGAGTCCCGTTGTGACCTTGCGGCCGCGCTCTCCGAGCCGCACGCCCACGCCCACGCCCGCGCCCGTGGCGTCGCGGCCGCCATCGCCGAGCTGCGGGCGGCCCTCGGCGCCCTGCCGGCCACCGGCGTCAACACCGACCCGTTCGCCCACCTGCGCCGACTTCGCGAAGCGCACGCGGCGCTCGATGCTGCGGTGACAGCGGCTCGCGACCGTGCCACGCATCCGGTTCCTTCGATGACCCAGGTGCGCCGCGCCATCGAGGCTGCGGACCGCCAGCTCGACGTCGCCCGCGACGTCGCCGCCGGTCACCCCGGCTGGATCGGCGCCGCGGCCCTCATGAGGCTGGCCGAGTCCGAGCGCATCCGGATCGACCTCAACCACGCGCTCGGCACCTTCGCGCCAACGGTCACGGTCACCGACCGCGACGACCGGGAGCAGATGATCGCCATGGCGGCACGGGTGACGTCCCTCGCGGGCGAAGCCCTGCAGCTGGCCCGGCGCGACATCGACGCATCACGCTCACAGGGTCGGTCGCGTCCACGCCTCCTGCCTTCGGCATCACCGGGCGATCCCGCTCTCCTGTCGTAAGACTCAGACGCGCGCCCCGCGGCGCACGACGTCGCCGAGCGCGTCAGCGTCGAGGGCGAACAGGTCGCGCGAGCCGGCCGTTGCGGCGCCGGCGAGGCCGGCCGCCTGCGGCAGCAGCTGCTCGGCGTAGAACCGGGCCAGCGGCAGCTGCGACTCCGCGATGCCGTCGGCGTCGAGTCCGCGGGCGGCGAGTGCCGACTTCGCCATGAGCCAGCCACCCAGCACGAGCCCCCAGATGCGCTGGTACGGCGTCGACCCCGACAACACGGCATTGGGGTCGGTGGCGCCGGTGCGGAGCATCCACGCCGTCGTCTGCTCGAGGGTGTCGAGCTGCGCGTTCAGTTGCGTGCGGATCGAGGCGAACTCGTCTCCGGCGGCGGCGAGCTCGTTGTCGAGCTCGCGCATGGTGGCGATGAACTCGAGGGCGGATGCCCCGTCGCGAACCGGGAGCTTCCGGCCCACGAGGTCGGCGGCCTGGATGCCGTTGGTGCCCTCGTAGATCGCCGCGATCCGCACATCGCGGTAGTGCTGTGCTGCGCCGGTCTCCTCGATGAATCCCATGCCCCCGTGGATCTGCAGTGCGAGCGAGGTGAGCTCGTTGCCGAGGTCGGTGCCGAACGACTTGTTGATTGGCGTGAGCAGGCCGACGATCTCGTTCGCCCGGGCGCGCACGGCGGCGTCGGGGTGGTGCGTCGACACGTCGGTGTAGG
>NZ_WJSP02000308.1 GCF_009720255.1 Agromyces humi
GCGCTCGCCAAGGCCGCCCGCCGGCTCGAGGCGGACTACTCCGCCGGCTCGGCGGAGTTCCGCTTGCGGCATCCCGAACTCGGCATCGAGGCGGTCGACGCGCTCGCGTGGGCCTGCGCCGACGAGGCGCTCGGCTAGACGCGCGACGAGGACGAACGAGGCGGCCGCCCCCTACCCGGGGACGGCCGCCTCGACGTGTGCCGGCGATCAGTTGATGCCGGGGATGACCAGCCAGTGGTTCACGAGCACGAGCCAGATCGCGATCACGACGATCGCGGCGATCGTCACGCCGCGGCCGGTGCGCCCACCGGCGAACAGGGCGACGACGAGCGCGATGAGCGTCGCGACGCCCAGGACGATCGGGCCCCAGGGGATGCCCGGGATGAACAGCGACAGCAGGAACAGCGCGGCGACGATGACCTCGATGACGCCGACGATCGTCGAGCCACCGCGTGCACGGAGTCGCCAGATGCCGTCGACGAGGGCGAGCGCGCCACCGACGAGGGCGAGGATGAGGAGCCAGGACAGCGTGATCATGGAATTCCTTCGGTTGGTGTGGGGGGCACCGCGACGCGGGAGGGGACTCCCACGACGCCCGTCACTCTATCGACCGGAGAAGATGGGCGGCGAGGCTTGCGCACGACACCCCGAGGCGTGTATGCCACGGGCAGCATGTGCGCTCCGCGGCGCGATCGCATGACATCCGTCCCGATCTGGGCCGGAATCGGAATGCAACGCGGCGTCACGCGGTTTCACCCGAGGGCCGCCGGCGTGCTGGACTCGTCTGGCCGGGGCGACCGAACGAAGCATCCGGCATCACGCCAACGTCACGAACGTCTCGAACGGAGCACCACCGCATGTCACGCGCCCGCACCCTGCTCGGCCTCGTCGCCGCATCCGCCGCCGCCCTCGCCCTCGCCGCCTGCTCCTCGGGCGCCCCGGCCTCGAGCGGCGCCGCATCCGACAACGAGTACGGGCTGGTGAAGGCGGGCACGCTGACCGTCGCGACCGAGGGCACCTACCGCCCCTTCAGCTACCACGAGGACGGCAACGGCGACCTCACCGGCTACGACGTCGAGGTCGCCCAGGCGGTCGCCGACAAGCTCGGGCTCGAGGTCGACTTCCAGGAGACGCAGTGGGACGCGATCTTCGCGGGCCTCGACGCCGGCCGCTTCGACGTCATCGCGAACCAGGTGTCGATCAACCCCGAGCGCGAGGAGCAGTACCTCTTCAGCGAGCCGTACACCGTCTCGCCCGGCGTGATCGTGGTCAAGGAGGGCGACACCTCCATCTCCAGCTTCGACGACCTCGCCGGCAAGACCACCGCCCAGTCGCTGACGAGCAACTGGTACGAGCTCGCGCAGGAGTCGGGTGCGAACGTCGAGGCCGTCGAGGGCTGGGCGCAGGCCGTCGCGCTGCTCGAGCAGGGCCGCGTCGACGCGACCATCAACGACAAGCTGACCTACCTCGACTACGTGAAGACCAACGGGAAGTCGGGCATCGAGGTCGCCGCCGAGACCGACGACCCGTCGCTCAGCGCGCTCGCGCTCACGAAGGACAAGACCGACCTCCAGGCGGCCATCGACTCGGCACTCGCGGAGCTCCGTGAGGAGGGCGTGCTCGCCGAGCTCGGCGAGAAGTACTTCGGGGCCGACGTCTCCCAGTAGGAGGCAGGTGGAGTAGGCTCGCGCCCGTCGTCTCGAAGGGGGTGTCGCCGTGGCATCCGGCTGGCAGCTGTTCCTGGAATCGTTCTGGCCGATCGTGTGGGGCGGGCTGAGCGGCACCATCCCGCTCGCGCTCGCCTCGTTCGTGATCGGGCTCGTCATCGCGCTCGCGGTGGCGCTCGCCCGGCTCTCGAAGAACCGCGTGCTCTCGGCCATCGGCCGGTTCTACGTGTCGGTGATCCGCGGCACGCCGCTGCTCGTGCAGCTGTTCGTGATCTTCTACGGGCTGCCCGCCGTCGGCGTCGTCATCGACCCGTGGCCGAGCGCCATCGCGGCGTTCTCGCTCAACGTGGGCGGATACGCCGCCGAGATCATCCGGGCGGCCATCCTCTCGGTGCCAAAGGGGCAGTGGGAGGCCGGGTACACGATCGGCATGTCGAACGCGACCACGCTGCGCCGCATCATCCTGCCGCAGGCCGCACGGGTGTCGGTGCCGCCGCTGTCGAACACCTTCATCTCGCTCGTGAAGGACACCTCGCTCGCGTCGCTGATCCTCGTGACCGAGCTGTTCCGCGTGTCCCAGGAGATCGCGGCGTTCACGCAGGACTTCATGCTGCTCTACCTCGAGGCGGCGCTCATCTACTGGCTCTTCTGCCTCGCGCTCTCCAGCGGCCAGAACGCCCTCGAGAGGAGGCTCGACCGCTATGTCGCCCAGTGACGACTCCTCACAGCAGGGTCCGGATGCCGCGGGCGAGCCGCCCGCGCCGAGCGACCCGCTCGCGCCGAGCGATCCGCTCGCGCCGAAGGCCGCGCCCGACGACTCGCCGCTGCTGACGGCACGCGGCATCCGCAAGTCGTTCGGCGACAACGAGGTGCTGCGCTCGATCGACCTCGACGTGCGACGGGGCGAGGTCGTCGTGCTCATCGGGCCGAGCGGGTCGGGCAAGACCACCGTGCTGCGCTCGCTGAACGGGCTCGAGACGCCCGACGGCGGCACGATCTCGTTCGCGGGCGGCCCCGAGCTCGACTTCGCGAAGCCGCTCCCGAAGGGCGCGCGGTTCGCGCTGCGCGACCGGTCGGCGATGGTGTTCCAGCAGCACAACCTGTTCCCGCACATGACGGTGCTGCAGAACGTGATCGAGGGCCCCCAGCGCGTGCAGCGCGTGCCGAAGGCGCAGGCCATCGCCGAGGCATCCGCGCTGCTCGACCGAGTCGGCCTGGCCGAGAAGCGGGACGCCTACCCGTTCGAGCTGTCGGGCGGCCAGCAGCAGCGGGTCGGCATCGTCCGGGCGCTCGCCCTGAAGCCCGACCTGCTGCTCTTCGACGAGCCGACCAGCGCCCTCGATCCCGAACTGGTGGGCGAGGTGCTGTCGGTGATCAAGGAGCTCGCCGACGAGGGATGGACGATGGTGGTCGTGACGCACGAGCTCGGCTTCGCTCGGCAGGCGGCCGACGAGGTGCTGTTCATGGACGGCGGCGTGGTGGTCGAGCGCGGCGCGCCCGGCGATATCTTCACCAAGCCGACCGAGGAGCGCACCCGCAGGTTCCTCGACCGGATCCTGCGGCCGATGGACTAGCCCGCTCGCCCGCTCGCCCGCTCGCCCGCACGGGCCGCCCGGCGGCGGGGCGTAGCGTTGACGCATGGCAGCCCGCACCCACGGAGTCCTCGCTCCGGGCGTGCGGGCGCGTCGTTCCCTCGGGGTGTTCCGGGTGCTCGTGGCGGTGCTCGAGGTCGTCGCGATCATCGGCAACTTCCAGTACGTGCTCGGCTTCCGCTTCTTCGCGACCGCCAACTTCTTCAGCTACTTCACCATCCAGTCGGCGATGATCGCCGTCGTCACGCTGGGCATCGCCGCGTGGTACGCGCTCACGGCGCCGAGCGACCCGCCCTGGCTCGGCATCCTCCGCACCATGGTCACGGTGTACCTGCTCGTCTCGGGCATCGTCTTCGGGCTCATCGTCAGCCAGGCGTCGACCCGCGACTACCGCATCGACGTGCCGTGGTCGGACACCCTGCTGCACTTCGTCGTGCCCGCGCTCGCGGTCGTCGCATGGACGGCCGACAGCATCATGGCGGTGAATCCGCCCGTGCCCTGGTCGACGGTCGGCTGGGTGCTCGTGTACCCGATCCTGTGGCTGCCCTACACGCTCGTGCGGGGCGCCGACGTCGGGTGGTACCCCTACTTCTTCCTCGACGAGGCGCAGGTCGGCGGGGCGCTCGGGGTGGCCGCCTACTGCCTGCTGGTGCTCGTGATCTTCGTGGCCGTCACCGGGGCGCTCGTGGCCGTCAACCGGGCCCTGTGGCGTAGGGCGCGAGATCGTCGAGCACGGCGGACAGGAACTCGGGATCGTCGAGCCGCTCCAGTCGCAGCGCCTGCGTCGACGCGATGACGCCGACCAGGATCGGCTCGCCTGTCTCTCCGACGAGGTCGAGCCAGTAGGCGACGCCCGACGGCGCGCCCACGACGGTGAGCACGTCGGGGTGGGCGTCGTCGGCGGCCGGGACATGGGCCTCGGCCGAGCCCGTGCGCCAGAACGCCTCGTCGAACCGCAGCCACACGACGTCGACGACGCCGGTCTGCAGGGTCGCGATCGCGTGCTGGTGCGCATACGGCAGCGCCGGGGCGAACCGGATCGCGTCGGACTTCAGCACGCCGAGCGGCACCGTCACGACGGCGCGGTCGGCGGTGAGCGACTCGCCCGAGTCGAGGCGCAGGCTCACCCGGCGGTCGTCGTACGCGACCCGGGTGACCACGCTCGAGACGGCGAGGTCGACGCGGTCGGCGAGCGCGTCGAGCAGGTCGGACAGCCGGCCGGTGACGAGGCGCGCGCCGGGCGGGAACG
>NZ_WJSP02000309.1 GCF_009720255.1 Agromyces humi
GTCGGCACGCCGGGCCGCATCATGGACCACCTCGACAAGCGCACGCTCGACCTGTCGGAGCTCAAGTACCTCGTGCTCGACGAGGCCGACGAGATGCTGAAGATGGGCTTCGCCGAGGACGTCGAGACGATCCTCGCCGACACCCCCGACGACAAGCAGGTCGCGCTGTTCTCGGCGACCATGCCCGCCGCGATCCGGCGCATGTCCAAGCAGTACCTGCACGATCCCGAAGAGATCACGGTCAAGACCAAGACCCAGACCTCGGCGAACATCACGCAGCGCTACCTCGTCGTGTCGTACCAGCAGAAGATCGACGCCCTCACCCGCATCCTCGAGGTCGAGAACTTCGAGGGCATGATCGTGTTCGTGCGAACGAAGAGCGTCACCGAGGAGCTCGCCGAGAAGCTGCGGGCCCGCGGCTACTCGGCCGCCGCGATCAACGGCGACATCGCCCAGGTCCAGCGCGAGCGCACGGTCAACCAGTTGAAGTCGGGCAAGCTCGACATCCTGGTGGCGACGGATGTCGCGGCGCGCGGCCTCGACGTCGAGCGCATCAGCCACGTGGTGAACTTCGACATCCCGAGCGACAGCGAGCCCTACGTGCACCGCATCGGCCGCACCGGCCGCGCCGGCCGCACGGGCGACGCCATCAGCTTCGTGACCCCGCGCGAGCGCGGCCTGCTCACGCGCATCGAGAAGGCCACGAAGCAGCCCATCACGCAGATGCAGCTGCCGAGCGTCGACGACGTCAACGTCACGCGCCTCGCGCGTTTCGACGACCGCATCAGTGCGGCCCTCGGCCAAGCCGAGCGCATCGACGGCTTCCGCGACATCATCGCCCACTACGTGCGCAACCACGACGTGCCCGAAGCCGACGGCGCCGCCGCGCCGCAGGCCGTCTCCAGCGAGATCAGCCTCATCCAGTCGGGGTTCTACGACGGCACCAGCTGCCACCGCCTGACGCGCGACAACATCTGGGTGCTGCAGTGCGGCGACCCCGCGGGCGATGGCACCGGCGGCCCCGGCTACAGCTATGGCCCGGTGGAGAACGCCCCGGCCGACGGCGTGTACCCCGCCGGGACGATCGCCATGGCGCGCCAGCAGCAGAACGGCTACAGCCAGGGCAGCCAGTTCTTCATCGTCTACGAGGACACCACGCTCACGCCCGACGAGGCCGGGGGCTACACCGTCGTCGGACGGGTCACGAGCGGTCTCGACCAGCTGAAGGCCGGAGTCACCGACGCCGGCACGGCCGACGGCGGCAGCGACGGCGCTCCGGCGGTTCCCGTGACCATCACCGGGTTCACGATCGAGTGACGACCGGCACCGCCGGACGCGGTGCACGGCGCCGCCCTCGAGCGGTGCAATAGGCTTGATGCCGTCATCGCCGCCCAGTGGGCGGCATCCGACCACGACAGGGTGAGGCCGTGACCGATTCAGAGCAGCAACCGTGGGGCCGCGTCGACGAGACGGGCACCGTCTTCGTGCGCACCAGCGACGGTGAGCGAGAAGTCGGACAGTACCCCGACGCGACACCCGAAGAGGCGCTCGCCTACTTCGAGCGCAAGTACGCCGATCTCGCCGGCCAGGTCGGGCTGCTGGAGCAGCGCGTCCGGCGCGGCGCCCCCGCGGCCGACGTCGCCAAGGCGGTCACCAACCTCCGCGATTCGGTGGCCGGCGCCCACGCGGTCGGGGATCTCGAGTCCCTGTCCCGGCGACTCGAGGCGCTGTCGGGCACCACGAAGGAGCTGACCGAGCAGCAGCAGGCCGAGGCGAAGGCCGCGCTCGGCGAGGCCATCGCCGAGCGCACCCGCATCGTCGAGCAGGCCGAGGCGCTCGCCGCCCAGGATCCCGCGAAGACGCAGTGGAAGCAGGCGACCGCCGAGCTCGACGCGCTCTTCGCCAGCTGGCAGCGCCACCAGCAGGACGGCCCCCGCCTGCCCAAGAACGAGGCGAACGAGCTGTGGAAGCGGTTCCGTGCCGCGCGCTCGACGATCGAGCAGCACCGCAAGGCGTTCTTCGCCGAGCTCGACGCCGCCCACCGCGACGTCCGCACCCGCAAGCAGCAGCTCATCGAGCGCGCCGAGGCGCTGGCACCCCGCGGTGCGGATGCCGTCGGCGACTACCGCTCGCTCCTCGACGAGTGGAAGCTGGCCGGACGCGCCGGCAAGAAGGTCGACGACGCCCTGTGGGCCAAGTTCAAGGCCGCGGGCGACGTGCTCTTCCAGGCCAAGGCCGAGGTCGACGCCCAGGAGGACGAGTCCTACCGGGCCAACCTCACGGAGAAGCTCGCGCTCCTCGACGACGCCGAGAAGCTGCTGACCGAGTCCGACCCGAAGGCCGCTCGCGCTGCGCTCAACCGCATCCAGCGCAGCTGGGACGAGATCGGTCGCGTGCCGCGCGACCAGGTGCGCCCCATCGAGGACCGCCTGCGCAAGGTCGAGAACCACGTGCGTTCCCTCGAGGACGAGCGCTGGCAGCGTGAGGACCCCGAGAAGAAGGCCCGCTCCGAAGGCATGCTGGGCCAGCTCCAGGACGCGATCGCCAAGCTCGAGGCTGAGCTCGCGGCAGCCGAGTCGGCCGGTGACGAGCGGGCCATCGCCTCGGCGCGCGAAGCACTCGACGCCCGTCGCGCCTGGCTGAAGGCCGTCGGCGGCTGATCGCCGAACATCGCGGCGAACGCGCGTCCCGCATCGGGGCGCGCGTTCTCCACAGATGAGCGTCGCGCCCGATCGCGCGGTGCCGGATGCCGCAGCATGGGCTGCATGGCCAGACTTCCCGCAGTGCTCGGCACCGACGACCTCCCCCTCGCCGAGCTGTGCGCGGCCCGGCTCGACGGCGAGCTGTTCGCGATCGACGACGGATGGGCACCGGTCGACGAGCCTGACCTGCCCGAGTTCCGGGCGGCCGCGCTCGCGCTGCGGGTCCCGCGCTCCCTGATCATCGAGCGCACGTCAGCGGCGTGGGTCCACGGTGCCCTCGACGTTCCCCCCGGCATCGCACAGTTCTGCGTGCCATCGAGCGCCCGCATCGCGGTGCTCGCCGAACGACGCGCGACGGTGCGCGAGGTCCGCATCGAGGACCACGAGGTCGTGCGATTCGGCGACGTGCGGTGCACCTCGATCGTCCGCACCGGGTTCGACCTGCTGCGCGACCCCGACCTCGACGACGACCTGGCCGTCGAGGTCACCACCGCCCTGTTCGACGCGCGCCGGGCGCTGCTCGGTGAACTCGCCGACCGACTCGAGGGGGCGTTCCGAATGCCGTACCGCTCGGCCGCGCTCGCCCGCCTCGGTCGCGTGGAGCTGCGACTCAGGCCGGTCGACGTTCGGCAGATGCCGGGCGACGCTCCGACCGGTCAGCCGTCGCTGACCCGGTAGACGTCGTAGACGGCATCGATGCGCCGCACCGCATTGAGGACCCGATCGAGGTGCGTCGTGTCGCCCATCTCGAAGACGAACCGGCTGAGTGCGAGCCGATCGGTCGAGGTCGACACATTGGCCGAGAGGATGTTGACGTGGTGCTCGGACAGCACGCGGGTCACATCCGAGAGCAGGCCGGCCCGGTCGAGCGCCTCGATCTGGATCTGCACGAGGAACAGGCTCTTGGAGCTCGGGGCCCACTCGACGTCGATCATGCGCTCGGGCTCGTTCATGAGGGACTGCACGTTGTGGCAATTGGCCTGGTGCACCGAGACGCCCGAGCCGCGAGTGATGAAGCCGACGATCGCATCGCCCGGCACCGGGGTGCAGCAGCGCGCGAGCTTCACGAGGATGTCGGGCGCCCCGCGCACCAGCACGCCGGAGTCGGAGTTGCGTGGCAGGGGGCGCGACCGCACCGGGATGGGGAGGTCGGGCTCATCGCCCTCGTCGACGTCGCGCACGAGCGCGACGACCTTCTCGAGGACCGACTGGGTGGAGACGTGCCCCTCGCCGACGGCCGCGTAGAGCGACGAGACGTCGTCGTACCGGAGCTGGGCCGCGACCTCGGCGAACGACTCCTGGCTCATGAGCTTCTGCAGCGGGAGGTTCTGCTTCCGCATCGCACGGGCGATGGCGTCGCGCCCCTGCTCGATCGCCTCGTCGCGGCGCTCCTTGGTGAACCACTGGCGGATCTTGTTCCGCGCGCGGGGGCTCTTGACGAAGGTCAGCCAGTCCTTGCTCGGACCGGAGTCGGGGTTCTTCGACGTGAACACCTCGACGACGTCACCGCTGGAGAGCTCGCTCTCGAGCGGCACGAGACGACCGTTGACCTTCGCGCCCATCGTGCGGTGACCGACCTCGGTGTGCACGGCGTAGGCGAAGTCCACCGGGGTCGCCCCGGAGGGGAGCCCGATCACACGGCCCTTGGGCGTGAAGACGTAGACCTCCTTCGCGCCGATCTCGAACCGGAGCGAATCCAGGAACTCTCCGGGGTCGGCTGTCTCGGCCTGCCAGTCCGAGATGTGCGCGAGCCAGGCCATGTCGGTGTCGTTGGCGTTCTGGGCGTCGGTGGTGCGCCCCG
>NZ_WJSP02000031.1 GCF_009720255.1 Agromyces humi
CCGTGGCGTTCGTGGTCGCCATCGTGCTCGGCTTCACCGTCGGATGGCTGTGGGCGCCCGTCGCACTCATCGCCGGGTTCGTCGTGATGCTCATCACGCTCGCACGGATGCTCTTCGGCGCCGCGCTCGTCGAGGCGGTCGACTTCGCGGCGGTGGACCTGCCGGCTGCGGTCTTCGCCGCCGTCGACTTCGCGGCCGTCGACGTGGCCGCCGTCGTCTTCGCCGCGGTCGTCCTGGCCGCGGTGGTCTTCGCAGCGGACTTGGCCGCCGTCGACGTGGCGGCGGTCGACTTCGCCGCAGCCGAGCGAGTGGAACGGGGCTTGGCCGCAGGCTTGGAAGGGCCGTCGGAATCCTTCGCTGCGGCGGCGCTCCGGGCCGCAGCGCGTGCGCTCGTCGTGCCCCGCGACGCCCGCGGCGCAGCCGACGACCCCCCATCGGCAGACACCTCGGTGCCGGTGCCTTCGGGTTGTTCGTCGTTCTGGTCGGAGCGCGAAACGGAAGTCACCACGCAAACCTACCAATCACCGCCCCGCGAACCCAGTCGCGACGTCACGCCCGTGACCCGCAGCGAACCTGTGCATCGCCTGTGCTCTGCATCACGATCCCGCTACGACCATGTCAAGGGGTCGGCGCGGCAGGCGCCGAGCGGATATCCTGAGACCCGGCATAACGGCGTGTCCACATTCGAACTTCCGGATGAACGTGGGGGGAACGCTCGGCAACGAGCGCCCGTGGCATCCGATCATTGAAGGAGATGCAGTGACCACCCAGATCGTGATTCTCGCGGCCGGCATGGGCAGCCGGCTCGGGCGTTCCCTCCCCAAGCCCCTGACCGAGCTCAGCGACGGCCGCACCATCATGCGGCAGCAGTTCGACAACATCGAGCACGCGTTCGGCGCAGGCGCCGACGTGACGATCGTCGTCGGCTACAAGCTCGAGCACATCATCGAGGCGTTCCCGCAGGCCTCCTTCGTCTACAACGAGGAGTACGACCAGACGAACACCTCGAAGAGCCTCATGCGCGCCCTCTCCGCGTCGCACGCCGGCGGCGTGCTGTGGATGAACGGCGACGTCGTCTTCGACCCGCGCATCCTCGACCGGGCCCTGCCGTTCATCGCGCGCGACCAGTCGTTCGTCACCGTCAACACCGACAAGGTGTCCGACGAGGAGGTCAAGTACACGACCACCGCAGAGGGCTACATCAAGGAGCTCTCCAAGACGGTGCGCGGCGGCCTCGGCGAGGCGGTCGGCATCAACTACGTGTCGAGCCGCGACAAGGCCGCCCTGCTCGGGCACCTCGCCCGCGTCGGCGACCAGGACTACTTCGAGCGCGGCATCGAGCTCGCGATCGAGCAGAGCGGAATGCTCGTCGAGCCGATGGACATCTCCGACCTCTACGCGGTCGAGATCGACTTCGCCGAAGACCTGGAGCGTGCGAACCACTTCGTGTGATCAGCACCACAGCAGTGGAGAGCGGATGCCACGCGGCATCCGCTCTTCGCATCTCAGCGGTCGGCCGGTGAGACCGACTGCGCCACGCCCGCCTTCGCGAGCCGCGCCGCGATGACCCGGCCCACCCAGGTGAACAGCACGGGGCTCAGCACCCACAGCGGCAGCGCGATCGCCCACGCCCACCACGCGTAGTGCTCGGCGCCGAGGCCGATGAACACGGCCGCTGCCAGCACGAGGCCCGCGAACGCCGCCGAGACGTAGAACATCCAGGCGTCCCACCGCTTGTAGCGCGTGACGAGGAACGGCAGCTCGATGAGCGCGCCCACGAGCAGGCCGGTGCCGAGGTAGCGCCCGATCCACCACGGGGCGAACGCGGTGCCCACGAGGCCCGCGATCACGCCGGCGAGCACGGCCGTGCCGGGCCGCTTCAGCAGCGCGAGGGCGACGACGCTCGGCAGGAAGTGCACGCCGACGGTCAGTCCGTAGAGCAGCGGGCCGAACGCCGCGAACGCCGCCGCGAGGTAGCCGGATGCCCCGGCCACGAGGCCCCCGGCCACGCCGATCGCGGCGCAGCTCAAGAGGACGCGGGTACTCGTGCGGTGCACGGCGCTCCTTCCGGGATGGGCGCGGCACGCGCCGTCGGCCCGGGTTCAAACCTACCGCCGCCCGGCATCTACGATGAGAGCGTGATGAGCTACGCCGACACGCATCCGCTGCAGCGGACGCCGATGGCGCGGTACCGGCACTCGCTCTGGCTGCTCACCACCCGCGACCTCAAGGTGCGCTACTCGACGTCCGCCCTCGGCTACGTGTGGTCGGTGCTCGACCCGCTCGTCATGGCCGGCATCTACTGGTTCGTCTTCACGCAGGTGTTCCAGCGCCCCGTCGGCACGGAGCCCTACATCGTGTTCCTGCTCTCGGCGCTCCTGCCGTGGATGTGGTTCAACGGCGCCGTGTCGGACTCGACGCGCGCGTTCCTCAAGGACGCGAAGCTCGTGCGCTCCACGATGATCCCGCGCACCATCTGGGTGAACCGCATCGTGCTCTCGAAGGGCATCGAGTTCCTGCTGGCGCTGCCGGTGCTCGCGCTGTTCGCGATCGTCTTCGGCGCCCAGGTCGGCTGGCAGCTCGTGCTGTTCCCGCTCGCCATCGCGCTCCAGGCGATCCTGACGGCGGGCGTGGCGCTCATCGTGGCGCCGCTCGTGGTGTTCTTCCGCGACCTCGAGCGCGCCGTGAAGCTCATCCTCCGCTTCCTCTTCTATGCGTCCCCCATCATCTACGGCGTCACGAACCTGCCGCCCGAGCTGCACCTGTGGGCGGCGTTCAACCCGCTCACGGGCATCTTCGGCCTCTACCGCTCGGGGTTCTTCCCCGACGAGCTCGACTGGTTCAACGTCGCGATCGCCGCAGTCATGTCCATCGCCATCCTCGCGATCGGGCTCCTCGTCTTCCGCGGCAGCGTGCGCCAGGTGCTGAAGGAGATCTGATGACGGATGCCGCAGCGGCGGCCCTCGCCGCAACCGAGACGCACGCCATCCGCGTGCGCGGCCTCGGGGTCAGGTTCCGTCGCAACCGGCGCGGTCGCCGCAGCTTCAAGGACCTCTTCGCCGGACGCCGCCGTCGCACCCGGCCCGGCGAGTTCTGGGCGCTCCGCGACGTGTCGATCGATGTGCGCCCCGGCGAGGCGATCGGCGTGGTGGGCCGCAACGGCCAGGGCAAGTCCACGCTGCTGAAGCTCGTGGCCGGCGTGATGATCGCCGACGAGGGCACCGTCGAGGTCACAGGCGGCGTAGCGCCGCTCATCGAGATCACCGGCGGCTTCGTCGACGACCTCACGGTCCGCGACAACGTCTACCTCACCGCTGGGCTGCACGGCATGACGCGCGCCCAGATCGACGCGAAGTTCGAGGAGATCATCGACTTCGCCGACATCGGCGACTTCCTCGACACTCCCTACAAGCACCTGTCGAGCGGCATGAAGGTGCGCATCGCCTTCGCCGTCATCTCGCAGCTCGAGGAGCCGATCCTGCTCGTCGACGAGGTCCTCGCCGTGGGCGACAAGGCGTTCCGGGAGAAGTGCTACCGCCGCATCGAGGAGCTCCTCGAGGGCGGTCGCACCCTGTTCTTCGTCTCGCACAACGAGCGCGACCTGCGCCGGTTCTGCACGCGCGGGCTCTACCTCGACAAGGGCGCGCTCGTGCTCGACGCCGGCATCGACGAGGTGCTCGAC
This sequence comes from Agromyces humi, assembly GCF_009720255.1. Lineage (GTDB taxonomy): Bacteria > Actinomycetota > Actinomycetes > Actinomycetales > Microbacteriaceae > Agromyces > Agromyces humi. The sequence goes on from NZ_WJSP02000031.1 coordinate 3,683, forward strand.
CGCTACAACGCGGAGCACGGCACCGCGTAGCGGCGGCTCCGACCGCGCTCGCATACCGCATCGGGGCCACGCCGCGCGAGCCCTCCGCGTTTCGGGCGACCTCCCGGCCGCCGCATCTAGGATCGGCGTCATGGCCGAACGCGTGCACAGGATCACCTCGTTGAGCGGGGACGCGCCCCGCGAAGGTCAGCCGTCCGAGTCGCCGACCGCCGGGCAGGCCGCGGGCGGCGGACCGTCCCAGGCGTCCGGCGCGGGCGGCGCGGCCGGTGCAGCCCACGACGACGGTCGCGCGCACGGCATGGAGCGCGGCATCGACGCGGTGCTGTCGATCCAGCGACCCGTCGTCGTGGCGCACCTGCGCAGCATCCGCCGACGAGTGCCGAACGCCTCGCCCGACCAGATCGTGCGCATCCTCGAGCGCCGCTACCTCACCGCCGTCACGACGGGCGGCGCCGCCGTCGGCGCGACCGCGGTCATCCCCGGCATCGGCACCGGAGTGACGCTCGTGCTCTCGGGTGTCGAGACGGCCGGGTTCCTCGAGGCGACCGCCCTGTTCGCCCAGTCGGTCGCCGAGGTGCACGGCATCGCCATCGAGAACCCCGAGCGTGCGCGCGCACTCGTGATGACCCTCATGCTCGGGCGCGAGGGCGTCGACCTCGTGCGCCAGTTCGCGGGGCAGGCCACCGGCGGCGGGATCGGCCGCAACGCCTACTGGGGCGAGCTCATCACGAACACCATGCCGAAGGCGGTCATGGGCACCGTCGTCGATCGCCTGCGGCACGTGTTCGTGCGCCAGTTCGCGGTGCGCGGCGGTGCCGGCATCATCGGCAAGGCCATCCCCTTCGGCATCGGCGCGGCCATCGGCGGCACGGGCAACCACATCCTCGGGCGCCGGGTGCTGCAGCAGTCCCGCCTCGCCTTCGGCACGCCGCCGACGACGCTGCCCCTCGAGCTCGAGCCCCGCGAGGGGGACGGCGTCCTCACGGCGGCGACCTCCCGGCTGACGCGTGCAGGCGCCAGCCTGGGCGGGTTCGCGGTGGAGACGAGCCGCGGGCTCCGCGCGGCGGCGTCGCGGGCGGCGCGCAGGAAGCGCCGGAATCCGAAGCCGCCCGAGGTCGAGGGCTAGCCGCCGAGCGACTCCGCCTCGTCCTCGTCGTCCTCGTCGAAGGCCTCGACGTCCTCGTCGTCGGCGTGCAGCGCGGCGAACCGCTCCCATTCCTGCATCAGGTGCTCGACGGCCGCGTGGAAGCGCTCGGTGGTGACGCCGGGCGTGGTGTCGCCGAAATAGCGCTGCACCCACACCCCGAGGCGTTCGAGGGCGTCGGCGTCATGCGCGACCTCGTCGACGCGGGCGACCATGGCCGCGGGATCCGATACCTGGAGCCATTCGCAGGCCTGCAGGTAGCCGCCAGTGTCGATCTGCGCCTCGGGGTTCGCCGGGCGCGTGATGAGCAGGGGCTTGCCCGCCGCGAGGCGGTCGTAGACCATCGCCGAGATGTCGACGATGGCGACGTCGGCGGCGGCGAGCTGCCAGCCGAGCGACGGCCCGTCGTCGAAGACGTGCTGCGCCGTTGGATCCGCCGCGTTGGCCGCCGCGATCGCCGCGATGATCTCCCGGTTCGCCGCACCGTAGGCGGGATCGACCACACCCGACCGCGGGTGCGGGCGGTAAATCACGCGATGGCGACCCGTGGCGAGCAGCCCGCGCACGAGGTCGACGCCGTGCGAGGCGATCGAGCCGTAGGCCGCGGCGTCGCGATCGCCCTCCCAGGTGGGCGCGTAGAGCACCACCTCGCGCTCGTCGGGCGTGTACGGCAGCGGCGAGCCGTCGAGGTAGTGGTCGGCCTGCGGGCGCCCGATGGGAATGGCGCGCTTGTCGAAGTCGTAGTCCCAGAGCACCTTCTCGAGCCGCGCCCGGGCTGCGTCACCAGCGATGAAGGCGTAGTCGTAGGCCTTGAACTGGTTTGTGGTCATGTACATCTTGTCGGACTCGCCGTGGTTGATGAACACGTGCCAGCGGCGCCCGTACCGCATCATCTGGAAGTTCTTGGCGTTCTGGTTCACGTAGAACACCACGTGCAGGTCCTGGTCCTGGATCACCTGCTCGAGGTCCGCCACGCGGCGCACGTAGGCCACCGGCAGCGGCGACTCCGCGAGCAGTTCCAGCGCCGAGCCCGAGGCACGGCTGAGGATGAGCACCGGATGCCGCTTCGACAACTCGAGGAGCGGCTTGTACCACTGCCGCAGCTGGTAGAGGTTCACCCGCCCGTCGGCGAAGTAGACGCCGATGCGGAAGTGGTGCGGCTCGAGCGGGGGCTGCTCGGCGAGCTTCGTCACCAGCTCGCGCTGGGCGCGCCGCGACCACATGATGTCCCTGGCCAGCTTGACGGCACGCCGCGTGTCATTCCGCAATCCCACCGTCCAAGGGTAGCGGGCGGTGGCTGCGCGTCAGACGATCGGGGGGCGCCCGGCGAGAGTCATCCGCCAGACGGTGCGCCACCGCATCGGACGCCGCTCCCCCGGATGCTCGCGCCAGCCCGCGCGCCAGCCCGCGAACCAGGCCTTCAGGGCCGCCGGCTGCCGCGCCCATCGCAGGACCTGGATCGCCGTCCACGAGCCGACGTAGAGCGGCACGAGCACGAGGGGCAGGTTGCGGCGGGCGAGCCACACCCGGTTCCTCGCGTTGAGCCGGTAGTAGTACGCGTGCCGGGCCGGGTCGATGACCGGATGCCCCGCCTCGAGGTCGCCGGCATACCAGGCGACGCGTCCGGCGTCCCACACGCGCCAGGCGAGCTCGATGCCCTCATGGGCGTAGAAGAACGGATCGGCCCAGCCGCCGGTCGCGTCGAAGACCGCTCGCGGCATCAGCACCGCGCCCTCCCAGCACGAGAACACCCGGCTCGAGTGCGACGCGTCGCCCTTCCGGATGCGGGGGATCCACCGGCGCGGCGAGACGCGACCCGTGGGGTCGACGACGCGGGGCTGGATGAGGCCGACCTCGGGGCGGAGGGCCAGCATGCGGCATCCGGCGGCCAGGAACCCGCGGTCGGGCAGGAACGCGTCGTCGTCGAGGAAGAACAGCACGTCGCCGTCGACCAGGGGCACGCCGCGGTTGCGCCCGGCGGGGATGCCGAGGTTCTCGGGCAGGTGCAGCGTCTTCACGCCCGCCGGCAGGGCAGGCTCGGCGGTCGCCGGGTCCCACCCGTTGCCGACGCAGACGACGTCGACCACGACGTCGCGCTGGTCGAGGACGCTCCGGATGCCGCGGGCCAGGTCGTCGGGACGGATGCCCATGGTGAGCACCACCACGCCGACCCGGGGTGGGACGGGGCCGCCTCGCGCGCCGCCCGGATCGACCGGCGCGTCAGGAACGGACACGGCGCGACGCCATGATCGCCACGAAGTGGCCGACCAGGGAGAGGATCGCGAGCGGGAGCAGCAGCCCGACGACCCACCGGTCGACGACCGGCTGGCCGAGGACCAGGCCGACGAGCGCCGCGCCGAAGGCGATGAGCGTGAGCTCGACCGAGTGGTAGAGCCGGTGGAAGGGCAGGAAGCGGGCCGCCTTGCGCAGCTTCGCGACGAGGCCGCCCCGGGGCGCGGTCTCGCCGTGCGTGTCGGTGAGCTTCGGCAGGCCGGCGTTCGCCCGCGCGACGTGCACCATGTCGTTGAGCGCCTTGTTCAGCACGATCACGAGCGCGAGGAGGGCACCGATCGTGGTCCAGAGGAAGTCGGCGGGGAACTCGAGCGGGTAGGCGGCGGCGCGGATGCCGAGCGCGAGCGGGATGAGCGCCTCGGTCGTGTAGTGGCCCACCTTGTCGAGGAAGACCCCGGCGGGCGACGACGTGCGCCGCCAGCGTGCCACCTCGCCGTCGCAGCAGTCGACCAGCATCTGCAGCTGCCCGAGCACGACCGCGAGGAGCGCGCCCCAGATGCCAGGGATCAGCAGCGCGGCTGCGGTCGACCAGCCGACGAGGATCATGAGGCCGGTGACGCCGTTCGCCGAGATCGACGTCTTCAGCAGCCACCACGTGAGGTAGGGCGAGAGGTTCCGCAGGTAGAGCGAGGCCGTCCAGTGCTCGGCGTTGCGCCGGCCGCGCACCTCGGGCGGCTGGGCGACGGCGCGGAGTTCGGCGATGCTCGTGGGCCGGGCGTGAGCCTGGCCGGCGGCTTGTGACATCCGCGTCACCTTCCCGTGTGCTTGGCGATGTTGCTCGTCAACGAGAGGAAGCCGAGCACGAAACCCACACCCCACGAGACGTGTATGCAGGGCAAGACTACGAGAAAGCGGGCGGCCACCGCCGCACCGCGGTGCCGCGCGTACCTGAGCGTCGCGGCGATGACGAACAGCAGGTAGACGACCGGCACGAGGAATCCGAGCAGGAGCCACAGCGTCGCGCCCATGACGGCCTGCACGATGCCCGCGACGCCGAGGAGGATCCCGACGGCGACGCCCACCACCATGACGGGCGGGATGAAGTAGCGGATGCCGTTCGCCGACGGGAACCGGCGTGCGAGCTCGCCGCGCCAGAGCCCGGTGGAGAACATCTGCCGGGCCAGTCGCTCGACCGTGGAGCGCGGACGGTAGGTGACCGCGAGCGCCGGTGTGAACCACACCGTGCCGCCCGTCTCACGGAGGCGGCGGTTGAGCTCCCAGTCCTGCCCGCGCTTGATCGTCTCGTCGAAGAGCCCCACCCGCTCGAGCGAGGTGCGGCGGAAGACGCCGAGGTACACCGTCTCGGCCGGACCCTCATGCCCGCCGACGTGGAACGCCGAGCCGCCGAGGCCGACCTTCGTCGTGTACGCGAGCGCCACTGCCTGCTCGAATGGGGTCTCGCCTCGAGCGTCCATGATGCCGCCGACGTTGTCGGCGCCGGTGCGCTCGAGCACCCCGACCGCCACTCGGGCGTAGTCGACGGGGAGCATCGAGTGCGAGTCCACACGTACGACCACGGGGTAGCGTGCCGCGCGGATGCCGATGTTGAGGCCCGCGGGCGTCGACCCCACCTCGTTCTCGAGCACGCGCACGCGGGCGTCACGGGTGGCGAGGTCGGCCACCAGCTCGCCGGTGCCGTCGATCGATGGACCGAGCGCGATGAGCACCTCGACGGGGCCGTCGTAGTCCTGAGACAGGATCGACTCGACGGCCGCGCGCACGTGCGATGCGTCGTTGAGCACCGGCATGACATACGAGACGCCGACGAGCGACGACGGGGTCGTCGGTTGGGGCAGCTCGGGCATGTTCCTCACTCGCTCGGAAGTCGATCGAGCCTAGCAGCCGGGCCCCGTGAGGCCCGTGCGAGCACACAGGCGGCGGGACCGGATCGATGTCGATCCGGCCCCGCCGTCGTGGTCGTGCTGGGGGTCAGCCCTCGAAGGTGCCGAGCGTCACGGTGACCGTCTTGGAGTCGCCGTCGCGGGTGAAGGTGACCTGCGCCTTCTCACCGCCGGGCAGCGCACGCACCTGGGCGGTGAGGTCGGTCTGGTCGGTGATCGGCACGCCGTTGAACTCGGTCACGACGTCGCCCGACTGCAGGCCGGCCTGCTCGGCCGCCCCGCCCGCGCTCACCTCGGAGATGAGGGCGCCGACCGTGTCGCTCGCCTCGTCCGACTCAGCCGAGGTGACCGTCGCCCCGAGGAGGCCGTGCGTGGCCGCCCCGTTGTCGATGATCTCCTTGGCGATGCGCTCGGCCAGGTTCGACGGGACCGCGAAGCCCACGCCGATGTTGCCGGCCTCGCCGCTCGAGCCGCCGGCCGAGAGGATGGCGACGTTGACGCCGATGAGCTCGCCCTCGGAGTTGAGGAGCGCACCACCGGAGTTGCCGGGGTTGATCGCGGCATCCGTCTGGATGACCGGGAGCGACACCTGGCCCGACGCCGACGCCTGCGGTGCCTCGGGCTGCGAGCCGTCGGGGTTCGGCAGGTCGAAGAAGAAGTCGAACGGGCTCTGCTCGGAGCCGTCGCCGCTGTCGCCCTGGCCGCTGTCGCCCTGGCCGCCGTCGCCCTCGGTCGAGTCGTCGGGCGTCGCCGGCGCGGCCGAGGACGCGACGTCGATCGAGCGGTTCAGGGCGCTCACGATGCCGTTGGTGACGGTGCCCGACAGGCCGAGCGGCGCGCCGATCGCGATGGCGGTGTCGCCCACGTTCAGCTTGTCGGAATCCGCGAAGTCGAGCGGCGTGAGGCCCGAGGCATCCACCAGCTTGATGACCGCGAGGTCGGAGAGCGGGTCGGTGCCCACGAGCTCGGCGTCGTAGAGGTGGCCGTCGTTCGTCTTCACCTGGATGGTCGGGTCGCCGGTCGCGCCGTCGAGCGTCACCACGTGGGTGTTGGTGAGGACGTAGCCGTCCTCCGAGAGGATGATGCCCGAACCGGTGCCGCCGGCCTGGCCGCCGGTGACCGAGATCGTCACGACGCTGGGGCTCGCCTTCGCGGCGACCGCCGTGATCTGGTTCACCGAATCGGTGTCGTTGACGACGATGTTCTGGGCGCTGCCGGCGCTCTCGGACGATGCGGGCGCGTCGTTGCCCGCGATGAGGGCGTTGATGCCGGCACCCGAGGCGCCGCCGATGAGGGCTGCGGCGACGATCGCCGCGGCGACGCCAAGGCCGACCCGGCGCTGCTTCGGCGCGGGCTGGCCGGCGACGGCCGGGTGACCCGGCTGCGTGCCGTACGGGGGAACGCCGGCCACGGGGGTGGTGGGCTGGGTCTCACCGGGGCGCGGTCCGCCGAAGGCCGGCGGGACCTGGCCGGAGACGGGCTGGGTCGGAGCGGTCGGCTGCGTCTGCGTGGCGGCGGGAGCCGCGGGGGCGGCGGGGGTGGCAGCGGGAGCCGCGGTGGCGGTATCGATGGCTTCGTTGCGCATGATGGGGGACTCTCTCGACACGGCCGGGGACTCGGCCTACTATTGATCACACGATCAATAAGTTGCAGCGACGTTACCTACACTGAGGTCACGATGTCAAGAGCCCCCCGCAAGAAGGCCGCCCGCAAGTCGCCGGCAGAGCGCTCCGCCGAGATCGCGGATGCCGCACGCGACGTCGCCCTCGAGCACGGCCTCTACGCCGTCACCCTGCGGGGCGTCGCCGCCCGCATCGACGTCGCCCCGGCCCTCGTGGCGCACTATCAGCCCGACATGCACGCGCTCGTCGCGTCGACGTTCGGGGTGATCGTGTCGGCCGAGCTCGAGGAGGTCGAGGAGCTCGTCGAGCCGCTTCCGTCGCCCAGCGAACGTCTCGCCGTGCTCCTCGACACGCTGCTCGACGGCAGCCGCGACGACGTCACCGTGGTGTGGGTGGAGGCGTGGGCGCTCGGCCGGCGCAACGAGGCCCTCGCCGCCCGCGTCCGCGACGAGATGGACGCGTGGCGCACCTTCGTGCAGGGCATCGTCGAGGCGGGCATCGCGGCCGGCGAGTTCGAGACGGATGACGCGGCATCCGTCGCCTGGCAGCTGCTCGGAATGATCGACGGCCTCAACGCGCACGCGCTCGTGCGCTGGGAGGACGCCGGCGACCGCGGCTCGCGCATCGGGCACGCCGTCGAGGGGATGCTCGGGCTGGGCCGGGGGGCGCTCGCCACCCGCTGAGGCGTGCGCGGCGCCGCGCACGGCCGGCGCTGATGTCGGCGGCGGGGGTTACGGTGAACACCGGGACGACGAAGGGATGCCGCAAATGTACGTGGTCGACGGCACCGTCGTGACGAGCGCGAGCGACCTCAAGAAGGCGTCGGAGTGCGAGTTCGCATTCCTACGCGAGCTCGACGTGAAGCTCGGCCGCGACACCCTCTTCGAGCCCGTCGCCGACGCCATGCTCGAACGCGCCGGCCGCATGGGCGACGCGCACGAGCTGCGCGTGCTCGAGGCGTATCGCGAGCACCTCGGCGACGGCGTCGTCGAGATCGAGCGGCCCGACCTGCGCGACCCCGATGCCGTCGCGGCGGCCGTCGCGCAGACCCGCGACGCATTCGCCGCGGGCGCGCCGGTGGTGTTCCAGGCGACCTTCGTCGACGACGGATTCATCGGCTTCGCCGACTTCATCGTCCGCCAGCCCGACGGCCGCTACCTCGTTCAAGACTCCAAGCTCGCGCGTCGCGCCCGCGTCACCGCGCTCCTGCAGCTCGCGGCCTATGCCGAGCAGCTCGAGCGCCTCGGCGTGCCCTGCGCCGACACCGTCGAGCTCCTCCTCGGCGACGGCACCACGAGCGTGCACCGGCTCGACGACATCGAGCCCGTCTACCGCCTGCGCCGTGCACGCCTCGCGCAGATCGTCGACGATCGTCGCGCGGCCGACGGTCCCGTCGAGTGGGGCGATCCGCGCTACACGCTCGACGGGCGCTGCCCCACCTGCGACCTCGAGGTGCAGGCGCACCGCGACGTGCTCCTCGTCGCGAGCCTGCGCGTCACCCAGCGCGTCGCCCTGTTCGACGCCGGCATCACCACGATCGACGCGCTCGCGGCATCCGACGGCCCCGTGCCCGGCATCCTCGACGCGACGCTCGAGAACCTCCGCATCCAGGCGCGCCTGCAGCTCGAGGCCGAGGCGACGGCCGCCAGCGGTACGCCGCCGAGCCCGGCGAGCGCGAGGTCATCGTGGATGCCGCGGAGCGCCCACGACGAGGCGTCGTCGCCGCGCCGGCGGGCGGGCCAGAGCAACGGCGAGACCACGAGCAGGACTCCCAGACCGAGCAGCCCGCCGAGGATGAGGCTCATCGCGTGGTTCCGCTCAGCACCAGCTCGGGATCGAGGCCGGCGGCGGCGAACTTCTCGAGACGAGCCGGACGGGCGCCGGTGGGCACGAGGTCGCCGCCGCGCCGGGTGAAGATGGGGTCGGCGTCGACCGCGGCATCCGTCGTCGTGCCGGTGGGAGCGGTGATCTCGAGCACGCGCCGCACGCCGTCGCGGTCGATGCCGAGGTGCACCACGAGGTCGATGCAGCTCGCGACCGTGGGAACCACGAACGACGAGTCGATGTTGCGCCCCGCGAGGAGCGGCAGCGTGCACAGCTTCACGAGGGCGTCGCGGGCGGAGTTCGCGTGGATCGTGCACATGCCGGGAAGCCCCGAGTTGAGCGCGATGAGCAGGTCGAGGCTCTCGGCCTCGCGCACCTCGCCGACCACGAGCCGGTCGGGCCGCATGCGCAAGGCCTCCTTGATGAGCCGTCGCAGCGTGATCTCACCCGTGCCCTCGAGGTTGGGCTGACGGCACTGCATCGACACGAGGTCGCGCACGTCGAGGTCGAGCTCGAACGTCTCCTCGACGGTGACAACCCGATCGCCCATGCGTGCCGCCGACATGAGGGCGTTGAGCAGCGTGGTCTTGCCGGTGTGCGTTGCCCCCGACACGAGGATGTTGGCGCCCGCGAGCACGTTCATGCGCAGGAACTCGGCGGCTTCGAGGGGCAGTGCGCCGAGCTCCACCAGCTGCGCGAGCGAGCGGATGCTGCGCCGGAACTTGCGGATGTTCACCGCCCAGTGGGCGCGCGCGACGTCTGGGATCGCGACGTGCAGGCGCGAACCGTCGGGCAGGGACGCGTCGACGAAGGGCGACGACAGGTCGACGCGCCGGCCCGAGTGCTGCAGCATCCGCTCGACGAGCTCGCGCACCTCGCGGTCGGACAGCACCAGCGTCGTCAGCTCGGCGACGCCGTCTCGCGCGACGAACACGCGGGTTGGCGCGTTGATCCAGATCTCCTCGACCGTCGGGTCGTCGAAGAACGGCTGCAGCGGCCCGTAGCCGGTGATCGAGGCCACGACCTCGCGGGCGGTGCCGGCCTCGTCGCCCAGCTGCGCGTGCGCGCCAGCGAGCGCCCGCTCGCTGTAGCGGCGCACCTCCTCGTTCGCGTAGCGCGCCGCGACGCTGCCGTCGGTGGCGAGGTCGACGCCCTCGCGGAGGACCCTGGTGCGCACGCGGTCGGCGATGGTGCGCACGGGGTCGGTCATGCGTCCATGATGCGGGGCGGCGGACGACGCACCGCGAACTTATCCACAACGCGCGACGCAGGAAGGCTGATGCACGAACGTGAAGGGATGGATCTCATGCTCGACGACGACACCGTGCGGTTCGCCGTCGCAGCCTCAGTCGCCCAAGTAGAGGGCGATGTCCTCGCAGAAATCACGATCGAGGGTGTCGATACGGCCGTGCGCCACGAAGTCCTCGGCGACGCCGAGGAACACGTCGTCATCGGGATTCGACAACGTGCCGTTGTAATCGACGAGGATCGCGCCCGAGTTGATCCCCGAGTCGTGGAACAGGAACTCCCCATCGAGCCAGACCGTCGACTTGAACGTGTCCTTGACCCAGATGGTGAGCGTTCCATCGCCATTGTCGACGATCTTGTGATCGCGGCCGTTGCCCTGTGCTTCGACCACGAAGCTCTTCCCATTCGCCGTGTACGTGGCGACCGACTTGTACACGCTTGCGAAGCGCAGGATGCCGTCCTTCTCCGTGGTGATGCGGTCGATGCCACTCCCTGTCCAGCTCTCGGCGACCTCGAAGTCGACGACCTCGGGATCGCACCACTCCTCTTCGCCGACCGCGTGCACGGTCTCGAAGGAGTCCTCCCAGGGGATGATCTGCACCGGCTCGGCATATGCCGGTGATGCGAGCGTCGTCGTCAACAGGAGGCCGGCGGCGACCCCTCCGATCAGCGTTGAGCGGTTCATGTCGGGTTCCCTGTCTCGCGTGCCCAGAAGTGAGGATCTCTCGCTGCCCGAAGGTTACTCGCGCCGCCTCGGCGCGGGCACCCCAAGTTCAACTCGCCACCCTCCCCAGCTAGGGTCGGTCGCGGTACTTCGAGACCTGCGCGGCTTCGTTCGCCCTGCGTACCTCTTCGGCACCGTCCCGGTCGAGCTTGTCGACAGGAAGCCCGGGCCCGAACTTCCGCCACAGCACCACGCCGGCCACGGCGACGACGATGATCGCGCCCACGATGATCCAAGACAGCACGTCCATGGCGCGTCCTCCCCATCCGTTGGTGCGCAGGGTACGCCCGCGATGCAGGCACGGCAAGGGAAGACGTCCCCCGCCGTCGCCGAGGATGCCGCCGCCACATCAGCGCGCGAGAATCGCTAGGCCGTTGGCCGCTCTGCCGTCGCCCGGATCGCCTCGAGGACGAGGTCGGCGATGACCCGCGGGTGCGTGATCATCGAGAGGTGGCCGGCGTCGACCTCGATGGTCGTGGCGCCCATGCGGTCCGCGAGGAACCGCTCGAGGTCGGGGGCGATGGTGTGGTCCTGCTTCGAGACGGCGTACCAGCACGGTCGGGTGCGCCACGCCGCCGCCGTCGTGCGCGACGCGAAGAGCGTCTCGGCGATGGGGCCCTGGGCGGCATAGAGCACCCGCGCGCGCTCCTCGGGCACGCCGTTGGCGAAGTGCGCGAGGAAGGTCGCCTCGTTGAGTCGGCCGAAGCCGTCGGTGAACGTGAGCCCGGCCGAGGCCGGCGCCTTGGGGTACCTCCCCGCGAGCGCGGCGTAGTCCTCACCTGCATCAGGCGCCCGCGCCGCCACGTAGACGAGTCCGGTCACGTTCGGATGGTCGCCCGCCTCACTGATGACGGTGCCGGCCCACGAGTGGGCGACGAGCACCGTCGGCCCGTCCTGCAGGTCGAGCGCGCGTCGCGTGGCCGCGGCATCATCGGCCAGTGAGGTCAGCGGGTTCTGCACCGACATCACCGCGACTCCCGCCTGATGCAGCAGCGGGATGACGTCGGCCCAGCTTGATCCGTCGGCGTAGGCGCCGTGCACCATCACGACCCGTCCGGCCTGCTGTTCGGTCGCCATGTCGTCACTCCCGTCCTCGGTCGCCGTCGACCGTCTTCGAGCACGCCGTGGGGCTCCGCGATCCGCGCCCGATCCCACCCTAGGCCAGGTGTTCACATCAGGTAGTTGATCTGATACAGTACTCAACATGATGCAAGACATCGCCGACAGCGAGGCGTTCACCGCCGACCTGCTCCGCGGCCACACCGACACGATCGTGCTCGGCGTGCTGCGACGACACGACAGCTACGGCTTCGAGATCTACAAGTCCATCCGCGAGGCCACCGGCGGCGCCTACGAGATCAAGGAGGCGACGCTCTACGCGAGCTACCGCCGCCTCGTGCGCGACGGGCTGGCCGAGGCCTACTGGGGCGACGAGTCCCAGGGCGGCCGCCGCAAGTACTACCGCATCACCGATGCGGGCCGCGCCGCCTTCCGCTCGAACGTGGCCAATTGGGTCGCCACGCGCGGCATCATCGACGACCTCCTGGGCACCGCGCCCACCGCACTGAAAGGCTCCCGCGCATGAACGCGACCGACCCCATCCGACGCAGCACCGACATCCACCGCCTCCTCGACGAGGCGTTCGCCGGCGTCGAGGTCACCCCTGAGACGCAGGACCTGAAGGAGGAGATCCGCGACAACCTCCTCTTCCGCGTCGCCGAGCTCGAGGCATCCGGTATCGAGCCGTCGGATGCCGCGCGCCGGGCGATCGCCGAGCTCGGCGACATCCGCGCCCTCGTCGACGGCGACTCCCCCGCCGAGACGCCTGCGGCCGCGCGCACCGAGTCCGCGGCATCCGCTGCGCTGCGCAACCGCGTGCGGCCGAAGCCCGGCTTCGTGGTGCGCACGGTGGTCCTCTCGATCGTCGCCGCCGCGGCCCTCGCGCTGCTCGTGCTCGGCCTGTTCGACTTGCTGTCGACCAGCACCGCGGTGCTCGTGACGCTCAGCGCGGTGTTCGGCGTCGCCCTCGGCGTGGTCACGGCCGACGCGCTGCGCCAGGAGACCAGCGCGAGTCATCCGCTGCCCACCGGCCGCGCGGTCGGGTTCGGCGCCTCGACCGGCGTGCTGCTCGCCGGCCTCGCGTTCACCGCCGTGGTGATCGCGCGCCTCGACCTCGCCTGGATCATCCTCGGCGCGCTGCTCGTGGTCGCCGCGATCGGCGTGCTGAGCTACCTCGGCGCCACGCAGACCAACCGGCACAAGCCATGGATGGTCGAGCAGCAGCGCTCGATGCGCACCGGCAACCGCTTCGAGGAGGACCCGGCGTCGGCCGCACGCTTCGGCATCTACACCGCCGCCATCTGGACCGTGGCGTTCGTGGTCGCCATCGTGCTCGGCTTCACCGTCGGATGGCTGTGGGCGCCCGTCGCACTCATCGCCGGGTTCGTCGTGATGCTCATCACGCTCGCACGGATGCTCTTCGGCGCCGACGCGAAGTCGAAGGGCTGAGCCGCGGCATCCGCTCGGCACACGGATGCCACGGGCGCACCGCTCCCCACCGGGGCGGTGCGCCCGTGGTCGTCGGCACGAGCCGGGGCGCCCGCAGGTCAGCGCCTAGACTGATCGGGCACTCGCGGGAGTGGTGAAATCGGCAGACACGCAGGATTTAGGTTCCTGTGCCTTCGGGCGTGAGGGTTCAAGTCCCTCCTTCCGCACTGGACTGGGGCGGCCCGGAGCGTGTCCTCAGACCCCCGGACGTCGTGTCTGATCACGCACCAACGTCGACGCGCTCTCGCTCGGGGGCGGGCAGCGGGGCCCAGTCCTCGGCTGGCTCAGGAACCAGGTTGAGTGTCCCGGTCATGCCAACGCCATCGGAGAGCCGTTCGAGCCACCCGCGGTTCAGGGTGGACCGTCGATTGCCGGAATAGACGAACTGAACCGCTGACCGCGGCGAGATCCAGATGCTCACGACAGATTTGCCGTCCCGAAGGTTGACCGCGAACGACTCGCTCCGGCGCAGCTTGTCGATGATCACGACCTGCAGATGCGCGAGCGCGCGGTCCTCAACCTCGATCTCGCGACTGCTGTCGTAGACGAAATACCCCATCGGTGCCTCCCGGGCCGGAACGGTTGAACCTGCATGGTGCGGGCACCGGGAGGCGAGAGGCGGAACCAAGGTCTGGGGAAACTCCAGGACGGGACCGAGTACCTATCCTCGACGCTACGCCCCTGCCCCCCGAACGGGGGAATCCCGGGACGTATGGTCGACGCGGTGATGTCGGTGCGCGTCGACTCCCGTTCATCGGACTCATCCGGCTCTGGCGTGACCGGCGAGCGCAGGCGAGCCAGGGAGCGCTCGCCTCCGCCTGGTCACCAGGTCGCGACGTACTCCGACACGGGCAGCACCGTCGAGCGCACGACCGGGAGGCCGCGGCCGATGGCCTGGTCGATGCGGTCGCGCAGGCCCTGCGAGTCGATGCGGTAGTCGACGAAGTCGGTGTCGCTCGCGTACACGCCGATCGGCAGGGTGATCGCCTGGAAGAAGGAGAACAGCGGGCGGAACTGGTGCTCGATGATGAGCGCGTGCCGGTCGCTGCCACCGGTCGCAGCGAGCAGTACCGGCTTGTCGATGAGCGCGTACTGCCCGACGAAGTCGAAGACGTGCTTGAACAGGCCCGTGAATGACGCCCGGTACACGGGGCTGGCGACGATGAGCAGGGTGGCCGACTCGATGCGGCGCAGCGCGTCCTCGGCGACCGGGCTGAGGTCGTCGCGGCTCAGCGCGCCCGAGAACTCGCGCCCGATGTCGGAGAGCTCGATGAGGTGCGTCTCGACCTCGAGGTCGTTGCCCGCGCCCGAGCGGAGTGCGGTGGCGAAGCCCTCGAGGATCTCGTGTACGAGCACGGTGGTCTTCGACGGCGAGTGCAGGCTTCCGGAGACGGCGACGATGGAGATGTTCGGCATGGTGGGACGCTAACCCGCCGCGGGCGACGCCGGAATCGCCCGGGACGCGCGGGGTAAGGCGACGAAACAGGCCTTCACACGAAGTATCCGGGCGTCACGGAAGGCGCCGCGCACGCGGCATCCGCGGCTCGCAGATGTCGCCGCGTGACCGCCCTGGCGCGTCCTCATGCGTCGCGGAGGAGTCGGTGCGTGACGCGCGCCGAGAAGTACAGGGCGTCGACGGGGATGTGCTCATCGGCCGTGTGGAACTGCGCGAAGACGTCGAACTCGTCGGGCACGCGCAGCGGCACGAAGCCGTAGCCGGCGATGCCGAGCCGGGCGAGGTGCTTGTTGTCGGTGCTGGCGGGCAGCAGGTAGGGCACGACCACCCCGCCGTCGTCCTCGGCCGTGATCGCCCGCTGGGCGACCCCGAGGAGCGGCGAGTCGAGCGGTGCGGCGATCGGCGGGATCCACCGGGCGACCTCGAGCTCGATGTCGTCGCCGACGACGCGTTGCAGGTCGTCGCGGAACTTCTGCCCGCCCGAGAGGGTCTCGTAGGGGCGGATCCCGGTCGGGGTTTCCACGTACACGCTGACCTTGTTGTCGGTAGCACCCTTCGACGTCTCCCTGGACGTGCGAAGCT
>NZ_WJSP02000310.1 GCF_009720255.1 Agromyces humi
GGCCGGAACCCCCGGGTGCGGCGGTCACCGCCTTCGCCACCGCGTCGCGGGTGCGGTCGGCGAGGCGCGCCTGCAGCTCGCCGAGGTCCTTCGAGGTGCCGGCGACCCGACCCCGCTCATCGACGGCCCGGAACGTCACGCGCAGGTGCGGCGGCACCCGGTCGAGGTCGAAGTCCGACGGGTCGACCGGGGCGAACGTGAGCCGGCGGATGGTGTGCGCGATGACGGCGGGGAAGGCGTCGCGTGCCGCACCGGCCTCCGGCCCGTCGGGCAGCTCCGCGGCGATCTTCGCCGCCCACTCCGCTGCGGGCACGACCTGTCGGCGCAGCACCTTCGGCAGGGTCCGCAGCATGGCCGTGATGAGCTCGTCGCGAAGTCCGGGCACCTGCCAGTCGAAGCCCGTGGGCTGCACCCGGGGGAGCAGCACGAACGGAACGACGACCGTCACGCCGTCGTCGTCGGCGCCCGGCTCGAAGCGGTAGGCGAGCGAGTAGGTCTGGTCGTCCTGCCGCCACCGGTCGGGGAATCCGTCGCCGCGGTCGGCGTCGGCCTCGGCGCCGAGCAGGTCGGCCCTCGTCATCGTCAGCAGGTCGGGGCGTCGGCGGTGCTCGCCGCGCCACCACCGTTCGAAACCGCGCGTGTCCGAGACATCCGCTGGCACCCTCGCCTCGTAGAACGCCACGACGGCTTCGTCCCCGGCGAGGATGTCCCGCCGCCGAGTACGCTCCTCGACCTCGCCGAGCTCGCGGCGCAGGCCGCGGTTCGCGCGGACGAACGAGAACAACCGCCGGTCGAGCCGGCTCGTGTCCCAGTCCTCCTCGACGAGCGCGTGCCGGATGAAGAGCTCGCGCGCCAGCACGGGGTCGACGCGCGAGAGCTGGATGCGTCGCTTCGCGACGATGGGCACGCCGAACAGCGTGACCTTCTCGTCGGCCACCGCCGAGCCCTGTCGTCGCTCCCACCGGGGCTCGCTGAACGACCGCTTCGCGAGCGGCCCGGCGAGTTGCTCGGCCCACGCCGGGTCGATCGCGGCGTTCGTGCGCGCGAACAGGCGGCTCGTCTCGACCAGCTCCGCGCTCATGAGCGCCGCCGGGGGCTTCTTCGCGAGCGCGGAGCCGGGGAAGATCACGAACCGGGTGCTGCGCGCCCCGACGAACTCCGCCTGCTGGCGACGGCCCTTGCGGTCGGACTCGCGGGCCGCCCCGGCCCCGCCGCGTCCGGTCGACGTCTTCGCGTCGTCGCGGAGCCCGATCTGCGACAGCAGTCCGGCGAGCAGCGCCCGGTGGATCCCGTCGCCGTTCGGCTCGCCGGCTCGTTCGGCCACGTGCAGGCCCAACGGCTTCGCGAGCCGCACGAGCTGGCGGTACAGGTCCTGCCACTCCCGCACGCGCAGGTAGTTGAGGAACTCCGCCTTGCACATGCGTCGGAACGCGCTGCCCGAGAGCTGCCGCTGCTGCTCCTCGAGGTGATTCCAGAGGTTCAGCAGGCTGAGGAAGTCGCTGGTCGGGTCGACGAACCGCGCGTGGAACCCGTCGGCCTGCTCGCGCTTCTCGAGCGGCCGCTCGCGCGGATCCTGGATGGTGAGGCCGGCCACGATCGCGAGCACCTCGCGCGACACGCCCTGCGCCTTCGACTCGAGCACCATGCGGGCGAAGCGCGGCTCGATCGGCAGGCGCGACAGCTGGCGGCCGATGCGCGTGAGCTGCGGGCCGTCGCCGACGGCGCCGTCGTCGATCGCGCCGAGCTCGCGCAGCAGGTCGAGGCCGTCGCGGATGCCGCGGCTGTCGGGCGGCGTGAGGAACGGGAACTCCTCGATCTGGCCGAGCCCGAGCGAGGCCATCTGCAGGATCACCGCGGCCAGGTTCGTGCGGAGGATCTCGGGGTCGGTGAACTCGGGCCGCCGCTCGTAGTCCTCCTCCGAGTAGAGGCGGATCGCGATGCCGTCGCTCGTGCGCCCCGAGCGACCCGAGCGCTGGTTCGCGGATGCCTGCGAGATCGCCTCGATCGGCAGCCGCTGCACCTTGGAGCGCACCGAGTACCGGCTGATGCGCGCCGTGCCGGCGTCCACCACGTAGCGGATGCCGGGCACGGTCAGGCTGGTCTCCGCCACGTTCGTGGCGAGCACGACCCGTCGCCTCAGCCCGGCCACCTTCGACGGCTCGAACACCCGGTGCTGGTCGGCGGAGGAGAGGCGCCCGTAGAGGGGGAGCACCTCGGTCTCGCCGACGCCGCCGCGGCGGATCGCGTGCGCGCGCACCGCCGCCTCGGCGTCGCGGATCTCGCTCTCGCCCGAGAGGAAGACGAGCACGTCGCCGGATGACTCCCGCTCGAGCTCGTCGAGGGCGTCCAGGATGCCCCGCTGCACGTCCTTGTCCTCGGCGGCGGCGCCCTCGTCGTCGGCGTCCTCCCCGTCGGGTCCGGCGCCCGATTCGGCCACGAGCGGCCGGTAGCGCACCTCCACCGGATAGGTGCGGCCGGAGACCTCGATGACCGGTGCGGGCTCGCCCGCGGCATCCGCGAAGTGCTTCGCGAAGCTCTCGGGATCGATGGTCGCACTCGTCACGATGACCTTGAGGTCGGGGCGGCGGGGGAGCAGTCGCTTGAGGTAGCCGAGCAGGAAGTCGATGTTGAGGCTGCGCTCGTGCGCCTCGTCGATGATGATCGTGTCGTATCGGCGGAGGTCGCGGTCGCGGTGGATCTCGTTGAGGAGGATGCCGTCGGTCATCACCTTGACGCGGGTCGACTCGCTCACCTTGTCGGTGAAGCGCACCTGGTAGCCGACGAGGCTGCCGAGCTCGACCTGCAGTTCCTCGGAGATGCGCTCGGCGATGGTGCGTGCGGCGATGCGGCGCGGCTGCGTGTGCGCGATCGACTCGCGGCCGAGCTCGAGGCAGATCTTGGGCAGCTGCGTCGTCTTGCCCGACCCGGTCGCCCCGGCGACGATCACGACCTGGTGATCGCGGAGCGCGCGCGCGATCTCCTCTCGCTGCCCGGAGACGGGCAGCTCGGCGGGGTACGTGATCGTGGGAAGCACAGCCCTCCATCGTAAGCCGTGCGGGCAGGAGTCGGCGGCGCATGTCCGGCCATGGCCGATCGCGCGGCGACGGGCAACCCCTGTCGGATGCGGCGCCCGCGTGATGGGATGAGGGGCATGACCCAACCGACCGTCCCGCGAATCCAGCTCAACGACGGCAACTCCGTGCCGCAACTCGGCTTCGGCGTCTTCAAGGTCGATCCGAAGAAGACGGAGGACATCGTCGCCGATGCCCTCGAGATCGGGTACCGCCACATCGACACCGCTCGCATCTACGGCAACGAGGAGGGGGTCGGCCGTGCGATCGCGGCGTCCGGCATCCCACGCGAGCAGCTGTACGTGACGACGAAGCTGTGGAACGACGACCAGGGCACGCAGTCGGTGTTCGACGCCTTCGACCGGAGCCTCGAACGGCTGGGCCTGGAGTACGTCGACCTCTACCTGATCCACTGGCCCACGCCGGCGAAGGACCGATACGTCGAGACGTGGCGGGCCTTCGAGCAGCTGCGCGCGTCGGGGCGCACGCGTTCGATCGGCGTCTCGAACTTCCTCGTGCCCCACCTCGAGCGGCTCCTCGCCGAGACGGACACCGTGCCGGCCGTCGACCAGATCGAGCTGCACCCCGCCCACCAGCAGCCAGAGACCGCCGCCTTCGCGGAGGAGCACGGCATCGCGATCGAGGCCTGGGGCCCGCTCGGGCAGGGCAAGTACCCCTTGCTCGATCTCCCGGAGGTGACGGATGCCGCGACCGCCCATGGGGTGACCCCGGCGCAGGTCGTCATCCGCTGGCACCTGCAGCGCGGCCACATCGTGTTCCCGAAGTCGAGTCGTCGCGAGCGCATGGCCGAGAACTTCGACGTCTTCGGCTTCGAGCTCGACGAGGCGGAGGTGGAGGCGATCACCGCGCTGGAACGCGAGGGTCGCGTCAGTTCCCACCCCGACGAGGTGAACTGACGCGGAATTCACGCCCGACCGGGCTGTCCTTCCCGCCACGTCGACGCTGACCCGGTGCGACACGCCCGGGATGCGGGCCCGATTTGGCACGACCCGGGGATCCGCGTAAATTCTTACTCATCGCCACGGCGGAGCGGAAAGCGACTGGGTCACTGACACAGAGCGAACCGGCCGAGTGAGCGAGTTTCTTAGCCAAATAGCCTCGAAGTCGCATTGCGACTCGGTGATTTCAAGCCTAAGATGAAACCCCACCTCGAAAGAACCCAACGTTCGCGTTGTGCCTCACGCCGTTTCATCGGCCGCGGGCCTTGTGGCCCGGTTCCTTTCCGGGGTGGTACGATAGATAGGTTGCCCTGAGGGCAGGCCGCGAGGCTGAAACTCGGGTGCGTCCGTTTCTTGAGAACTCAACAGCGTGCACTATGTTCAATGCCAATTTATTGAACCCCAGCTTGCCCTTCGGGGTGGGTATGGATTCCTTTGATTGATGGACAATTTGATTTTTTAGTC
>NZ_WJSP02000311.1 GCF_009720255.1 Agromyces humi
GCCCGTGTGCTCGCCCCGGCCGAGCTGCTGCAGCGGCTCGGCAACCGGCTGCTCGTGCTCGGCGGCGGCGCACGCGACCTGCCCGAACGCCAGCGCACCATGCGGTCCACCATCGAGTGGAGCACGCAGCTGCTCACCGAGTCGCAGCGCGAGCTGCTCGCGCGGCTCGGCCTGTTCTCGGGCGGGTTCACCCTCGACGCCGCCGAATGGATCGCGGAGGGCATCCCCGACGCCGACACGATCGACGACCTCGCGGCGCTCGTGGACGGCAGCCTCGTGCGCCAACAGGACCGCGGCGACCGCGCGGTGTTCACGATGCTCTCGACGGTGCGCGAGTACGCGCTCTCGGAGCTCGAGGGCCACGAGGACGCCCGCGGCCTGCGCGACCGGCATGCCCGGTACTACCTGCGCCTCGGCGAGCAGGCGGAGTACGAGCTGGAGGGGCCCGCCCAGCTGCAGTGGATCACCCGGCTGGCCGAGGAGGGCGACAACCTCCGTGCGACCGCCCGGCACCTGCTCGACACGCGCCAGTGGGCGACCGCGGCGCATTTCGCGTGGACGCTGTACGTGTACTGGTGGGTGCACGGGCACCTCGGCGAGGTGCAGGCGTGGATGCGCGAACCGCTCGACTCGGGCGACGAGCTCGACGACCTCACGCGCGCCACGGCGCTGTACTTCACCCGCGCGATCGCCTTCTGGCGGGACCCCGACGAGTGGCTGGTGCCCGGGCTCGGCGAGAGCGCGGCGCTGTTCCGGCGCGAGGGCGACCGCTCGGGCGAGGCGCTGGCGCTCATCTCCCTCGGCCTGGCCCTGCTCGGGGCGCGCGAACCCGACGCCGCCCGTGCTGACGAGGCGCTCGAGGCGAGCTTGACCCTGTTCCGCGACGCCGGCGACAACTGGGGCGAGGCCATGGCGCTCGTGACGCTCGGGCGAGTGGCGCTGGTCCGCCAGGACGTGCAGGCGGCGCTCGCCCGCTTCGACGAGAGCATCGCGGTCGCCAAGCGGCAGAACGACGACCTCGGCGAGGCGATCGCGCTCCACCACCGCGGCTGGGTCGAGGTGCTCCTCGGTGCGTTCGACGTCGCGAGGGAGTGCTTCGAGCAGAGCCTCGCCAACTCCGAGCGGCTGCACCACGACGAGGGGGTCGCCTACGGGCTCGAGGGACTCACGGCCGTGGCGGCCGGCACAGGCGACGTGGTGCGGGCGGGCACGCTTCTCGGGGCCGCTGAGGTCGCACGCGAGCGCACCGGCCTCTACAACGCGCCGTCGTTCTCGTTCCACCAGCAGTTCGTCGACGGAGTCCTCGCGTCGCCGGCCGCCGGCACCTTCGAGGCCGCCCGTGCCCGCGGTCGCCTGCTCCCCCTCGACGAGGCCGTCGCCGTCGCCCTGCGACGCGAGGCGACGGCAGTGCCGCCACCTTGACCCCACGGCCGCGCATGCGGCATCCGCCCACCCCACCCCAGGAGGCACCCATGAGCGACGCGGCCCCTGTCACGCACGCGCCCGACCGGCATCACGCGGGTCCCGAGGACCGGGTGCGGCCCTACACGCGCGTGGTCGCCTACGTCATCATCCCGTTCCTCGTGGCCGCGGCGTTCCTCCTGCTCGTGCTGCCGGGCGGCACGGAGCAGCACTTCGCCTGGACCATCGCGCCGCCGATGACCGCCATGCTGCTGGGCTCCGCCTACGCGGGCGGCATCTGGTTCTTCGCGCAGGTGGCACTGCAGCGCCGCTGGCACCGGGTGCGGCACGGGTTCCCCGCGGTGCTGGTGTTCGCGACGCTGCTCGCCATCGCCACGATCCTGCACTGGGACCGCTTCCACTTCGGGCACGTGTCGTTCATCACGTGGGCCACCCTCTACGCGTGCACGCCCGTGCTGATCCTCATCGCGATCATCCTGAACCTCCGCGAGGACGACGGCATGCCCGAGGGCGACGACGTCGAGATCGCCGCGCCGTGGCGGTACATGCTCGCGCTGGTCGGCGCCGCGGCATCCGTCACGGGGCTCGTGCTCTTCATCGCCCCGTCGCTGCTCATCGGCGCCTGGGCGTGGGACGTCACCCCGCTCACGGCGCGCGTCGTCGGCGCGGTGCTCACGCTGCCGGGCCTGGTCAACGTGTGGATGCTCTGGGACGACCGGTGGTCGGCGTTCCGATGGGTGTTCCAGGCCCAGCTGGTGAGCCTCGCCTGCATCCTCATCGCGATCGTCGTGCGGATCGGCGACTTCCAGTGGCAGCGGCCGAGCGCCTGGCTCTTCGCCGGCGGCATCGTGCTGTCGGCCGTCGTCTACGCCGTGTTCTACGCGTCGCTCGAGCGGGCCCGAAGGGGCAGCGTCAGACGGTGACGGATGCCGCGAGGTGCGGTGCGACCGCCGATGCGAAGCCCGCGGCGGTGCGCGCGACGACCTCGGCGTACGGCGTGTCCCAGATCTGCTGGTTGAAGATCTCGACCTCGATGTCGCCGGCGTAGCCGGTCGCCTCGACGGCGTCGGTGAGCGACGCGAAGTCGATGACGCCGTCGCCCGGGTAGTGGCGGCCGAGGAGCACGTCGGCCGGCAGCGGGGTCTTCCAGTCGCACACCTGGTAGGTCGCGATGCGGCCCTCGGCGCCGGCACGGGCGATCTGCGGCAGCACCTCGGGATCCCACCAGATGTGGAACGTGTCGACGGTGACGCCGACGGCCGAGGACACGATCCGCGAGGCCGACCGCACCACGGTCGAACTGGCGATCGACCGCGCGGCCCACCGCCTGCTCGCGGACGCGTCGGATCGCGGCGTCCGGGCCGAGCTCATCGAGTTCCTGGTGTTCGGCGCGAAGCAGGCGTGGGCGTGCATCTTCGGAGCCGCCCTGCTCGCGGTCATCGTCGCCGCGCGCCTCTGGTATCCCGACGACGCGGCCCTCGCCCGCAACGACGCGCTGACGATCGCGGCGGTGCTCATCCAGGTCGTCATGGTGGCGACCCGGCTCGAGAGCGGGCGCGAGCTCTGGGTGGTCGTGCTGTTCCACCTCACGGGCACCGCCATGGAGCTGTTCAAAACCGACGTCGGGTCGTGGACCTACGACGGCGACGGCGTGCTGCGCATCGCGGGCGTGCCGTTGTTCTCGGGGTTCATGTACGCCGCCGTCGGCTCGTACATGGTGCGCGTGTACCGCCTCTTCGACCTGGGGTTCACCCGGTACCCGCGCCGGTGGGTCACCGTCGTCGTCGCGGCCGCGATCTACGCGAACTTCTTCACGCAGCATTTCGTGATCGACCTGCGGTGGGCGCTGCTCGCCGCAGTGGTCATCGTATGGTGGCCGACGGTCATGCACTTCCGGGTCTGGCGGCGACGGCCCCAGATGCCGCTGCTCGTCGCCTTCGGCCTCGTCGCCCTCTTCATCTGGCTGGCCGAGAACATCGCGACGTGGGCGGGCGCCTGGTTCTACCCCGAACAGCTCGACGGCTGGCAGCTCGTTTCGCCGTCGAAGCTCGTATCGTGGTTCCTGCTCATGATCATCTCGGTGGTGCTCGTGACGCTCGTGTATCCGCCGCGGCCGCCGGCCGAGCAGCGGGAGTATACGCATCCGAACGCTCGTTGTCTGCCGTTTCGTCGAATGCGCGATCGCGCGTGAGAATGGCTCGGGCGTCCACGGACGCCCGAGGAGGGAACACCATGGCAGACGACGAGCGCCTCGCACGCGAGTTGCGCCGCGCGGCGCAGCGCGGCGAGATCATCGCGCAGTACCAGCCGCAGGTCGACCTCCACGACGGCCTCCTGGTCGCTCTCGAGGCGCTGAGCCGATGGCGTCACCCGAGTCGCGGGGTCATCCCGCCCGCCGAGTTCATCCCGCTCGCGGAGGCCACCGGGGCGATGATCGACATCGGCGACGCCATGCTCGAGGCGGCCTGCCGGTACGGATCGGCCCTCGTTCGCGCCGGCCGACGCATCGAGGTCGCGGTGAACGTCGCGGCGGCGCAGCTGTCGGAGTCGGCCTTCGCGGAGCGGGTCGCCCACCACCTCGCCACCACTGGAATGCCCCCCGAGTTGCTGACGCTCGAGCTCACCGAGACGAAAGCGGTGCCCGAGGAGGCCGCCGAGACCCTCGCGGGGATCCGCGCGGCGGGCATCGGCATCTCGGTGGACGACGTGCGCACGGTGGAGGAGGCGGAGCTCCGCGTGCGGTCGCTTCCCATCACCGAGCTCAAGGTCGATCGCTCCGTGATCACGCTCCTGCCCGGGGACCGGAGCATCGCGGCACGACTCGTCGGGTTCGCGCGCGACCACGGCCTGCGCGCGGTCGCCGAGGGCGTCGAGACGCAGCCCCAGTTCCTCGCGGTGCGGGAGCTCGGGTTCGACCGCGCCCAGGGCTACCTGTTCGGTCGCCCGGAGCCCGAACGCAACATCTCAGCCCGGCTCGCGGTCGCGACGGCGCCGGGAGTGCCCGGTGGAGTCATGGCCGCGCCCGGCGCGGTCGCAACCGCACCGGGCGCGCCGGGACC
>NZ_WJSP02000312.1 GCF_009720255.1 Agromyces humi
CGCCCAGGGCCCGTCGGGCTGGAGGCGGGCCCGGCGCGCGGCGAGCTCCGCCTGGTACTCCTGGCTCGCGATCGCGACGCCGAGCCGCATCCGCTCCGCCGGGGGCAGCACGGTCGCACGGTCATCGAGCGTCCGCTGCTCGGGAACGACCCGCGGCGCGGGCGAGAACCGCGGCTCGACGATGACGAACGCCGCGACGATCGCGAGGAGCACCGCGTCGATCGCGAGCGACGCGGCATCGGGCTGCGGTTCCCACCAGTCGAGGATGGCGAACCACACCACCACGGCCGCACCGATCACGTACAGCGCGCGTGGGACCGCGGTGAGCACGAGCCAGGTCCGAACGTCGAGCGGGCACCGGTCCCATACGATCGACCGCTCGGTCTGCTTCTGCATCAGCTGGTTCAGCCAGATGAGCAGCGCAGCGAGCAGCGCGGAGGCGATCACCCAGCCGATCACCGTGAGGCGGGGCGGGTCGGCATCGTCGTCGATGAGGAACGCGACCGAGGCGGAAGCGGCGGAGCCGTCGAGCCCCGGGACGAGTGCGATGGCCGATCCGATCGCGCCGGCGATGGTCGTGATGAGCCAGGCGAAGACGGCGGACATGCCGGACAGCCCAGGCAGCATCGCGGCGATGAACAGGGCGGCGATGGTGCTCAGCCCGAGGGACTTCTTGTCGATCACGACGAGGCGGTTTCGGATGTAGTCGACGGGGGCCGCGACGGTCGGGAAGTCGGGACCGAGCAGGTGTCGCACGGTGGGCTCGACCACCTGCACGGTGTTCGCGTAGTAGACGCCGTGGTCGAGCCAGGGCTGGCTCGTGTTGTGCACGGCATGCTCCTCCGGTCCGAGGGCGAGCGTCTCATCCGAGGGGAAGTACGCGGACTGCCAGCGCTTGCGAGCGTCAGCCGGGGTGTCGGCGATGGGGCCTGCGGAGAACGGGTCCCAGATCGCCCAATGGTTCGCCCAGGCGACCCGGTCCTCGGGCGCGGCGTCGCGGTTCCGCTCGATCCAGGTCTTGACGGGCGTGTACTTGTCCTTGCGGCCCTGCCACTTCTCACGTCCGAGCAGCACGACCGCGGCTCCGACCGTCGTGAGTCGCCGCACGTTGAACGACTTCGGCTCGAGCTCCTCGAACAGGGCGAACGTCGCGACGGCGGCGCCCTGAGAGTGAGCGAACAGGTGCACCTCGCCGTCGTCGCCGACGAGCTGCTTCGCGTGGGCGAGCGCGTCGCGCACGACGAGCCGCATCGCGGACGCGCGCACGGGCCGCTCCTTCCAGGAGGCGACGTCGCCGATCGACTCGACGAGGCCGTCGAGCACGCCCTGGGCGATGTTCTTGAACCACGGGATGAGCAGCAATGGGCTCAGCAACGGGAGGATCGGCGTGAGCACGACGCCGAGGAGCACGAGGAACAGCCAGACCACGGCGAACGCGATCGTGTTGACGAGCAGGCGGATGCCGTCGACGAGGAAGTTCATCGTGCGGGGGAGCAGCAGCGTCTGGCGGGGTGCACGGAGGTGGTGCCCGAGCGTGAGCGCCGAGAGCACCACCATGGTGTTCCAGAAGAGGTCGAGCGTGCGCGTGATGGCCCGCCACATGAACGGCACCGCCCAGCGGAACACCTGTGCGCGGGTCATCGGCACGAACGATTCCGACCAGCGGGCCTCGAGGATCGCGATCCTGCGCTCGACGGTCTCGGGTGGTGCATCCGGGGCAGCGGGATCACGGCGCTTCGGGAACCGGACGGTGGCGGTGACCACGGGCGTGTCGCCGGAGAGGTCCGAGTCGTGGATCGTCACCCCATGACTCTCGTCGGCGCCGATGATCCGGTCCCGTGCGACCCAGTCCATGCGCTCCAAGAGCGGCTCGGCCCACTCGAGCAGGATCTGGCTCTTGAACGCATTGCCCATGCCGTGGACCACGACGAGGGCGACGTCGAACGCGCCATCGTCGGGCGCCTTGGCCGATTCCGAGCCCGCTGCGGGGGCGATGAGCATGAGGTCCTCCTGCGTCGACGGCGCGCCGATGCGATGACGGCCTGAGCGAACGCTAGTGCGCCGCGATCGGGCGGATCAAGCGTTCGCTCGCGAACGGGCGCGGCTGCGGCGGAGGGCGCCGTACCCGCGGAGGAGCTGCGGCACCACCAGGTAGACCGCGAGTGGCACCACGACGACGGTCAGGGCCAGGGCGCGGAGCACGGGCGGCCACGTGTCGGAGATCGGGCCGATGACGGTCATGCCGAGCGCGACGAGCGGGAAGATCGCGAGCCACGTGATGACCGCGCGGACGTGCACCGACGGCGGGCCGGCCGGGGCGCCGGCCGGAGCAGGCGGGATGGCGGTCGAGGTGGCCGCGGGAATGGCGGCGACGGTTCCGGTGCTGGTCTCCATAGGAGCTCCTCAGGTCAATTCCAACTGAACGGTTGTAATTGAACCACACCGGAGCGTCATCTGCAACTACCCGGTTGGAAATTGCTAGACTGTCGGCATGGCCTGGGACACGGAACGCACGAAGCGACTGCTCCTCGACGCCGCGACCGCCGAGTTCAGCGCCTACGGGCTCGCCGGAGCACGCATCGATCGCATCGCCGCGACCGCCGGGGTCAACAAGGAGCGCATCTACCAGTACTTCGGCAAGAAAGATGAGCTGTTCGCCCAGGTGCTCGCCACCCGCCTCCGCAGCTCGATGGACGAGGTGCAGATGACGGGCGCCGGGCCCGAGGCCGTGGGCGACTACGCCGGCCGCCTCTTCGAGCACCACCTCGCCGACGGGGTCATCCCGCGCCTGGTCTTCTGGGAGGGACTCGAACGCGGGTCCGCCACCGCCGCCGACCTCGACCGTGCGGCCTACCACGCGGAGAAGGTCGAGATGTTCCGGCGGCTCCTGCCAGGTGTCGACCGCGAGACGGCGGGCTCGCTGCTGCTCACGATCGTCTCGCTCGTCAACGCCTGGCCCGTGCTCGGTCACCTCGACGGGTTCCTCATGGGCGACTCGCCCGACCCCGCCGACCGGCGCCGCGCACAGATCGTCGCGATCGCCACGGCGCTCGCGCAGGACGCGCTCGACGCGGCGGCGGGAGCGGCCCACGAGGTGTCCGACGCGGCATCCGCAGCACCCGCGTGACCCCACCGGAACATCAGGGGTACCCCTGATCCCCCGCCCGCGTCGCGCTCGTAGCGTGGGACCCGATCGCCGGGCCGCGAACCGCAGGGGGAACTGTCAACCGCGGCCGGTCGATCGGACAGCCGGCCTGCACCTCGTCGCGTACGGGTGCCGGCCGGCTTCCCCTGTCTCCCGGGCCGACCGGGACCAGCCCCGGCACAGCCCGGCGACGACGAGCGGAGCACCCATGGACGAGCGCAGCGAACGGATGACGCAGCCGCGAGGCTTCGGCCAGGCGACCGGGGCGCAGGCCGGCCTCCTGCCGAAGCGACTCGATCGCGCGGTGAGCTGGTCGGACTTCCGCACCGCCGTGCGCTACGACCCGGCGAACCGGATGCTGCTCGCCGTGCCCGCGATCAGCGCGAAGCGCGCCGAGCATCCCTGGCTCGGCGAGGCGGTCACGGTGCACACGCGCATGGGCGACGCGGAGGTGTACCGGCGCGAGTACGAGCACGGCGCCGTCTACTGGTCGGAGCGCACGGGAGCGCACGAGGTGCACGGCGAGATCGCCGCGCGCTGGCGCGCCGTGGGTGCCGAGCGGTCCTTCCTCGAACTGCCCACGACCGACGCGCAGTGGCTCGCCGTCGGAACGGATGCCGCGGCCGCCGCCGCCGTGCACGCGGGCGAGTCGGGCGGCTTCGCGCACTTCCAGGGCGGATCGATCTACTGGACGCCGCGCCACCCTGCGGCCATCGTGCACGGCATGGTGCGCGACATCTGGGCGCTGCTCGGGTGGGAGCGCTCGGCACTCGGCGTGCCCGTGACCGACGTCGTCGTCGACCGGGCGACGGGCACGATGAGCGGATGCTTCGAGCACGGCTCGATCACCTGGTCGGCCGCGCGCGGCCCCGAGGTCACGGTCGACCCGGGCTGCGCATCCGACGCCACGGGCGTGGAGCGCGACTCGCTCGACCGGCTGCACGCGGGCTTCGCACCTCGGGCCTGATGCCGGGCCCGAGCCGCTGAGCTCGCCGGATCAGCCCTTCGTTTCGCGCCAGGCGGGCGAACTCGTGAGCCGCACGCCGTCCAGGGCGACGAGCGGACCGCCCAAGGACCGGCGCCGCCTCTCGGCCTCGACCGGGAGACGCACCGCGGCGTCGGGATGCAGGGGCACGATGCGCAGCGTGAGCACCGAGCCGCCCTCGGCACTCGCGCCGAGCGCGTCGAGGCCGATGAGCCACGGCGTGCCATCCCAGAACCGGTCGAGCACCACCCGGCCGTCGACCTCGAGCACGGCGACATCGCCCGCCCAGTCGACCTCGAGCACGCGCCGGCCGGGCGCGACCTCGGGCAGGGTGAT
>NZ_WJSP02000313.1 GCF_009720255.1 Agromyces humi
CGCCGAAGTCGCTGGGTCCGGGGACGTCGAGGCCGAAGCCGATGGCGCGGGCCCCCTCCTCGACCTCGGCGTCCTCGACCATGTGCATGGTCGCCTCGTCGGCACGGTTGTACACGCACGCGCCCCTCGACGGTCTCGAGGTCGTAGCGGGCGACCGTGTGGCGGATCACGAACTCGAACATCGGGGTGCGCGTGTCGACGAGCGAGCGCACCGCGGCGTCGCCGCGCGCGAGTCGCAGGTCGCACGGGTCGAGCCCGTCGGGCGCGACGGCCACGAACGTCTGCGCCGCGAAGCGCTGCTCCTCGGCGAAGGCGCGCATGGCCGCCTGCTGCCCGGCCGCATCACCGTCGAACGTGAACACGACCTCGCCGATGCCGGAGTCGTCGCCGAGGACCCGCCGCAGCACCTTGATGTGATCGACGCCGAACGACGTGCCGCACGTCGCGATCGCCGTCGTCACCCCGGCGAGGTGGCAGGCCATCACGTCGGTGTAGCCCTCGACGACCACGACCCGGTGCGTCTTGGCGATGTCGCGCTTGGCGAGGTCGAGTCCGTAGAGCACCTGCGCCTTGTGGTAGATCGCCGTCTCGGGGGTGTTGAGGTACTTCGGGCCCTGGTCGTCGTCGAGGAGTCGGCGCGCGCCGAAGCCCACGGTCTGCCCGGTCACGTCGCGGATCGGCCAGACGAGCCGGCCGCGGAACCGGTCGTAGACGCCTCGGTCGCCCTGGGAGACGAGTCCGGATGCCGCGAGCTCCTCGGTCGTGAACCCCCGCCCCTTGAGGTGGTCGGTGAGCGCGTCCCAGCTCTTGGGCGCGAAGCCCACGCCGAATCGGCGTGCCGCCTCGGCGTCGAACCCGCGCTCCCCGAGGAACCGGCGTCCGACCTCGGCGTCGGGTGCACCCAGTCGCTCGACGAAGAACTCGGCGGCGGCCTGGTTGGCCGCGAGCAGCCGGGCGCGGTTGCCGTGGTCGGACGCCTGGCCGCCGTCCTCGTAGTGCAGCTCGAGGCCCACGCGGCCGGCGAGACGTTCGACCGCCTCGGTGAACGAGACGTGGTCCATGCGCTGCAGGAACGAGTAGACATCACCCGATTCGCCGCATCCGAAGCAGTGGTAGTAGCCCAGCTGCGGTCGCACGTGGAAGCTCGGGCTGCGCTCGTCGTGGAAGGGGCACAGGCCCTTCAGGGAGCCGACGCCGGCGGACTTGAGGCTGACGTGCTCGCCGACGATGTCGGCGATGTTGGTGCGGGCCTTGACCTCTTCGACATCGCTCTGTCGAATGCGGCCCGCCATGGCTCTCATCCTAGTTCGCCCGCGAGCGGCGGAGGCCGGTTGCGGACATGCCGCCGCACGGGACGCCGCACCGCGGTGCGGCGCTCACCGTTGGACGAGCCGCTCGTACCAGGCGAGTGCGGACTGGTCGGTGAGGCTCGCGACCTGGTCGACGATGGCTCGCTTGCGGGCGTCGTCGTCGCCGGCCTCACGCCAGTCGGCGGCGAAGCCCGGATCGAGGTGCCGGTCGCCCGTCTCGTGGAGCAGGTCGGCGAGCGACGTGAGCACCTGGCGCTGCTGCGTGTAGATCGGCTGCCGGGTGTTCCTCGACATGACGAACGCGGCGACGATGCCCTTGAGCACGGCGATCTCGGCCTGGATCTCACGAGGCACGACCACGTCGGCGTCGAACCGGATGAGGCTCGCAAGCGGGAAGGCCGACCGCGTCGCGTCGGTGGCGGCGTGCGCGAAGCGGCCGATGAGCTGGCTCGTGAGGTTCTTCAGCCGCCCCTGCTCGAGGCGGCTGCCGCTCCACGTGTCGAGCCAGCCGTCGAGGGAGTCGAGCCGGTCGAACGCGGCGATGAGCTCATCGTGGGTGATGGCGCCGCCGATCCACTCGTACATCGACGAGACGAGCGCGTCATGGTCGACGCGGGCTCCGAGCGCGGCCACGTCGACATAGCCGTTCACGATCGCGTCCTCGAAGTCGTGCACGGAGTAGGCGATGTCGTCGGAGAGGTCCATGACCTGCGCCTCGATGCACAGCCGACGCTCGGGGGCCCCGGCTCGCATCCACTCGAAGACGGCGACGTCGTCGCGGTAGAAGCCGAACTTCGCCCGACCGCTGGGATCGGCGACGGACGTCGCCTCGGGCCACGGGTACTTGCAGCTCGCATCGAGGCTGGCGCGGGTGAGGTTCAGCCCGTAGCTGCGACCGTCGGCGTCGAAGACCTTCGGCTCCAGGCGCGTGAGGATGCGCAGGGTCTGCGCGTTGCCCTCGAAACCGCCGATGTCGGCGGCCCAGGTGTTGAGGGCGCGCTCGCCGTTGTGCCCGAAGGGCGGATGGCCCAGGTCGTGGGCGAGGCAGGCCGTGTCCACGACGTCGGGATCGAGGCCGAGGCTCGTGGCGAGCTCGCGGCCGACCTGGGCGACCTCGAGCGAGTGGGTGAGGCGGTTGCGGGCGAAGTCGAGGCCGGCCGTGGGGCTCAGCACCTGTGTCTTGGCCGCGAGTCGCCGCAGCGCGCTCGAGTGCAGCAGACGCGCCCGGTCGCGCGCGAAGTCGCTGCGCCGGTTCGTGTGCTCCTCGGGCAGCAGGCGTTCGGTGTCGGCGTCGTCGTAGCCGCCGAACAGTCGATCGCGCACGTCAGCCGCCGCTCGTGTCGAGCTCGGCGTCGACGAGCGTCGTGCGGTCGTGGCCGGCGAGCTCCTGCGAGTCGAGCCACCCCTCGGGAAGCGACGGATTCTTCGGCGTGCCCGCGCGCCCACGCGGTCCTTCGGCGCCTTCGCCCGGGTAGGGCATCGACCAGTCGAGCGTGCCGAGCAGGTCGTCGAGCTGCGCGAGCGACTCGACCGTGGCGAGCTTCGCCCGCAGTTCGCCGCCGACCGGGTATCCCTTGAAGTACCAGGCCACGTGCTTGCGGATGTCGCGGCAGCCCCGCTCCTCGCTGTCGAAGAACTCGGTGAGGAGCTCGGCGTGCCGCCGGAAGGTCTGCGCCACCTCGCCGAGCGACGGATGCGCAGTGGCCGACTCGCCGCGGAACGCCGCCGCCAGATCACCGAACAGCCACGGCCGGCCGAGGCATCCGCGCCCGACGACCACCCCGTCGCATCCGGTCTCGGCGACCATGCGGAGCGCATCGACGGCCGACCAGATGTCGCCGTTGCCGAGCACTGGCACGCTCGTGACCGTCTGCTTGAGCTCGGCGATGGCCGACCAGTCGGCCTCGCCCGAGTAGAACTCGGCCGCCGTGCGGGCGTGCAGGGCGATCGAGGCGACCCCGGCGCCCTCGGCGATGCGGCCCGCCTCGAGGTAGGTGAGGTGGTCGGCGTCGATGCCCTTGCGCATCTTCACCGTGAGGGGGATGTCGCCGGCAGCGCGCACGGCGCCCTCGACGATGTCGCGGAACAGCCCGCGCTTCCACGGGAGGGCGGCTCCCCCGCCCTTGCGGGTGACCTTCGGCACGGGGCATCCGAAGTTCAGGTCGATGTGGTCGGCCCGGTCTTCGGCGACGAGCATGGTGACCGCCTCGGCCACGGTCTTCGGGTCGACGCCGTAGAGCTGGATCGACCGCGGCGTCTCGGACTCGTGGTGCGTGATGAGCCGCATCGACTCGGGGGTGCGCTCGACGAGCGCGCGAGACGTGATCATCTCGCTCACGTAGAGTCCGGCGCCGAACTCGCGGCAGAGCCGGCGGAACGCCGTGTTCGTGATGCCGGCCATCGGGGCCAGCACGACGGGGACGTCGAGTTCGATCCCGCCGATCGTGAGCGGGGCCGCGGGAAGCGTGTCTGAAGTGGGCATCACCGTCGATTCTCCCAGAGTTCCGGTCGGCTTCGCCCGTGAGCGCCGAGCGCGCCTAGGATCCGAGGAGGACGAGGTGTGGAGGACGACATGGTCGACGGCGGGCTCACTGGTGCGGATCGGGTGCGAGCGGATGCCGCGGCGCGCGGCCTCGAGGTCGAGATCATCGAACGCCCCGCCGCTCGCAGCCTCGAGGAGGCCGCCGACCTGCTCGGCATCACCCCGGCCGACATCGTGAAGTCGCTCGTCGTGAAGCGCAGCGACGACACCTACGTGTTCGCGCTGGTGCCCGGCGGCCGGAAGATCTCGTGGCCGAAGCTGCGCGGGCTGCTCGGCGTCAACAAGCTCCAGCTGCCGGATGCCACGCTCGCGCTCGCGGCCACGGGCTATGAGCGCGGCACCATCACGCCGCTCGGCTCGACCACGGCCTGGCCGGTCGTGGTCGACGCGACCATCCCCGGCCGTCGCGTGTCGATGGGCGCCGGTGAGCACGGCCGCAGCATGTTCGTCGACGCCGACGACCTGGTGCGCGCGTTCGACGCGACCGTGGCCGACATCGCCGACCCCGAGTAGCGGTCAGTCCGCGGCGACGCCCGCGCCCGGGATGTAGC
>NZ_WJSP02000314.1 GCF_009720255.1 Agromyces humi
CGGGCCGACCGGCCAGCAGGCCATAAGCGATGCGCTTCCGCCGACGGATGACGTAGCCTTCTCGAACGCCGTCGGGGCGAGCCCCACGGTGGCACTCGCCACGAACGATTCCGGCTCGCTCGTTCGACCGCGATGCCCGTCCGGCTCGTTCGTTCGACCGTGACGACCGCGCCCCCCGCCGTGACCGCGACGACCGTCCGGCTCGCTCGTTCGACCGTGATGCCCGTCCGGCTCGTTCGTTCGACCGCGCCGACCGCCCGGCTCGCACCTATGACCGTGACGACCGCGCGCCCCGTCGCGACGTCGACCGCCCCGGCTTCAAGGACTCCGGTCGCCGTGAGTCCAGCTTCTACCCGGCCAAGGAGCAGGGTCACCGCTTCTCGCCGAACGACGACGTCGTGCTCGAGCGCCTCGAGGCCGACGCCATCCAGGCGACCGAGGTCGACGGCGTGACGTTCGCCGACCTGGGCCTGGGCGCCAACGTCGTCCGCGTGCTCGCGGAGCTCGGCGCCGAGTCGCCGTTCCCGATCCAGGCGGCGACGATCCCCGCCGTCCTCGAGGGCCGCGACGTCCTCGGCCGCGGCAAGACCGGCTCGGGCAAGACGATCGCCTTCGGCGCTCCGACCGTCGAGCGCCTCATGTCGCTCTGGGCGGAGTCCGGCAAGGCCGGCGGCAAGCGCCAGATGGGCCGCAAGCCCCGCGCGCTCATCCTCGCCCCGACCCGCGAGCTCGCCCTGCAGATCGACCGCACCGTGCAGCCCATCGCGCAGAGCGTCGGCCTCTTCACCACGCAGATCTACGGCGGCGTGCCCCAGGCCCGCCAGGTGGGCGCCCTCCAGCGCGGCGTCGACATCGTCATCGGCACCCCCGGCCGCATCGAGGACCTCATCGAGCAGCGTCGACTCGATCTCTCCGAGGTCGTCGTGACCGTCATCGACGAGGCCGATCACATGTGCGACCTCGGCTTCCTCGAGCCGGTGCAGCGGATCCTCCGCCGCACTGCCCAGGGCGGCCAGAAGCTGCTCTTCTCGGCGACGCTCGACAAGGGCGTCGCGACCCTCGTCGACGAGTTCCTCGTCGAGCCGGCCGTGCACGAGGTCGCCGGTGAAGACCAGGCCTCGTCGACGATCGAGCATCGGGTGTTCATCATCGAGAACCGCGAGAAGCGCGACATGGTCGCCCAGCTCGCCAACCGCGAGGGCAAGACCCTCGTGTTCTCGCGCACCCGGGCCTTCGCCGAAGACCTCACCGAGCACCTCGAGGACTACGGCATCCGTGCCGTCGCCCTCCACGGCGACCTGAACCAGTCCCGCCGCACGCGCAACCTGCAGCAGCTCACGAGCGGCCGGGTCAACGTGCTCGTGGCGACGGATGTCGCGGCCCGCGGCATCCACGTCGACGACATCGACCTGGTGATCCAGGCCGACGCGCCCGACGAGTACAAGACCTACCTCCACCGCTCGGGCCGCACGGGCCGCGCCGGCAAGGAGGGGCGCGTCGTCACGCTGATCCCCGGCAACCGCCAGCGTCGCATGACCGACCTCCTCGGTCGTGCCGAGATCGACGTCGACTTCGAGCGCGTCGCCCTCGGCGACGACGTCTGGGGCGAGTCGGTCGAGTTCGCGGCCGAGGCCGGCCAGGACTCGACCGCCGCCGAGGAGCAGCTCGCCGACTGAGACGTCGAACCGTTCGAGACCGACGCCCGCCTCCGATCGGAGGCGGGCGTCCGTCGTTTCGCGGGCCATCACCATAGCCCACCCGCGGCCAGAAGTCATTTCCCGCCTGACCGGGAATTTTCCTCGGCCACCGGCTATGCTGGAAGGTCACCCGAAAGGACATGAGGCGATCATGGAGCACTTCCTCCGAGACCTGCGCTCGCTCGATGCGAGCGATTTCGAGCGACTCGCGAAGGCGCAGGACGCGACGCGGCGTCATCGTCGCGCCGAGGCCTACCGCACCGGGCGCGAGAAGCTCACCCGACGTGACGAGGGCGGCGCCGCGGGCGTCGTGATCCGCGAGGCGGTGCTCGAGGCGATGCGAGCGACGGGGTACGAGGGTGACCACCTCTCCGCTGTGGCGGCCGCGTGGTGGACCGGCCTGGCGCACACCTTTCGAGACGAGCTGACCGACCCCGAGTTCGCCGCGCTCACCGCCGTCTGGAGTTCGGTGGACGGTCAGGGCACGAGTCGGGCACCCACCGAGCGGATGGTGCACGCGGGCTGACCGGGCGACTGGCGCACGCGGCATCCGTTTGCCATAATTACTACCTGAACGGTCGGTCAGGAATTCTTGGCCGGATGCCGGGACGCCGCCCGCCTACGCTGGGATCACGGCGTTCGATCCGAGACAGTGCGGTCAGGAGTGAACCATGGCTGAGGCCTACCTCGTCGGCGGAGTGCGCACCCCGGTCGGGCGCTACGGCGGCGCGCTCGCCGGTGTGCGGCCCGACGACCTCGCGGCCCTCGTGGTCGGCGAACTCGTGCGGCGCACCGGGCTCGACACGGCCGGTGAGCTGGGCGCCATCGACGAGGTGATCCTCGGCGCCGCCAACCAGGCCGGCGAGGACAACCGCAACGTCGCACGGATGTCGGTGCTGCTCGCCGGCCTTCCCGACGAGGTGCCCGGCGTGACGCTCAATCGGCTCTGCGCCTCCGGCATGTCCGCGATCACGATGGCCGCGCAGGCCATCCGCGCGGGCGACGCCGACCTCATCATCGCCGGCGGCGTCGAGTCCATGACGCGGGCGCCGTGGGTCCAGGCCAAGCCCGACAAGGCATGGGCGCGCCCGGGCGCGGCCTACGACACGTCGATCGGCTGGCGATTCCCGAACCCGAAGCTGCAGGCCCGTGACAAGGCCACGTACGCGATGCCCGAGACCGCCGAGGAGGTCGCCCGCGTCGACGGCGTCACGCGTGCCGACGCCGACGCGTTCGCCCTGCGCAGCCAGCAGCGCGCCGCCGCCGCCATCGCGGCGGGGCGGTTCGAGGCCGAGATCGTCGGCGTGCCGACGCACAGGGGCGAGTTCCTCGTCGACGAGGGTCCGCGCCCCGAGACCACGCTCGAGGCGCTCGCCGGGCTGCGGCCCGTCGTGGCCGGGGGTTCCGTGGTCACGGCCGGCAACTCGAGCGCACTGAACGACGGGGCATCCGCGATCCTCGTGGCGAGCGCCGCCGCGGTCGAGCGCCTCGGCCTCACGCCGCGCGCCCGGGTCGTCACCGGCACGAGCGCCGGCCTCGCTCCCGAGATCATGGGCCTCGGCCCGGTGCCCGCCACCGAGAAGGCGCTCGAACGCGCCGGACTCGACCTCGACGAGATCGGCTCCGTCGAGCTCAACGAGGCCTTCGCCACGCAGTCGCTCGCGTGCATCCGCCGCCTCGGACTCGACCCCGAGCGCGTGAACGCCGACGGCGGGGCGATCGCCCTGGGGCATCCGCTCGGTTCCTCGGGCTCGCGGCTCGTCGTGACGCTCCTCGGCCGCATGGAGCGCGAGGACTCGCGGTACGGCCTCGCCACCATGTGCGTGGGCGTCGGGCAGGGCACGGCGCTCATCGTGGAGCGCGTGTGATGGGCGCGGTGCATCCGGTGCCCGAGGGCAGAGCCGCCGGCGGCCCGCTGCGGGTCGAGCGGTTCGACGACCGCGTGGTCGCCACGCTCAACCGGCCCGAGAAGAAGAACGCGATCGACCAGGCCACGATCGACGCGCTGCACGTGCTCTGCGCCGAGCTCGAGGCGATCCCGCGCATCCTGATCCTCACGGGCGCCGGCGGCGTGTTCGCCTCGGGCGCCGACATCGCGGAGCTCCGCGAACGGCGAGCGGATGACGCGCGCCGCGGCATCAACGCGAATGCGTTCGTCCGCGTGCACAAGCTGCCGATGCCCGTCATCGCCGCCCTCGACGGGTACGCGCTCGGCGGCGGCGCGGAGCTCGCGTACGCGGCCGACATCCGCATCGCCACGCCGCGCCTGCGCATCGGCAACCCCGAGACCGGGCTCGGCATCATCGCGGCCGCCGGTGCGAGCTGGCGCCTGAAGGAGATCGTGGGCGAGGCCCGGGCGATCGAGCTGCTGCTCACCGGGCGGGCGATCCACGCCGACGAGGCGCGCGAACTCGGGCTCGTCAGCGAGCTGCATCCCGTCGACGAGCTCCTCCCCGCCGCGCACGCGATCGCCGATCGCATCGCCAGCAACGACCCGGCGGCGACGATCGCGACGAAGCGGGTCTTCCGCGCGGCGCGCACCGATCACCCCGCTGTCGACCTCGAGGCGCAGGCCGCGCTGGTAGATCTCTTCGGAGCTCAGGAACTTCCACCAGGGGCGACCCTTCGCCTGCTGCCGCTCGAGCGTCCACTCGCGGAACTCGGCCAGCGCCTCTGCTGAGATTGCAGCTTCGTCCTC
>NZ_WJSP02000315.1 GCF_009720255.1 Agromyces humi
CTTGATGAACCGCTGGATGAGCACGTTCTGCTTCGTGGAGTGCAGCGTCTCGATGATGCGGCTGCGACTCGGTGAGGGGCACCGCCGATGCGAGCCCGGAGGGGACGGGAACGCCGGAAGCGGCGGGGCGGCGCGGGGTCAGGATGGTGTCCGCGTCCAGCGGCAGCACGGCGTCGCCGGCGTCCGCCACGGCGACGGGCCTGGCGCGGCCCATGAGGATCGTGTCGGCGTCCGCGGCGGACGCCTGGGGTCGCCGGGGGGCGACGGGCGAGTTCCACTCGAGCGCCGAGGCGCGAAGGCCGGCCCGCGCGTGCGGGACGACGTCGTGGGTCTCACCCAGGTGATCGAGCGGCGCATCCGCCCCGACGATGCGGATGGCGATCACGGCGTCGAAGTCGGCGAGGTGCCAGGGGCGGATGCCGCGCGCATCGAACCGCCTCGTGCCGCCGGGCGACGTCAGGTCGACGACCGCGTCGCCGCGCACGACGGCCGTGACCTCGGCGGGCGAGTCGCCCGGCCACCACACGATGCCGAACGACTCGACGGCGTCGGCGCCGCCGAGTGGAACCCGGCTGACGAGGGCCTCGATGGTCACCGCCTCGTCGGCCGCCGCCGACGCCAGCGCACTGGTGGCGGCGTCGGGGGCCGGCGCGGCGATCGCGGCGATGAAGCGGTCGCCGACGACGATGTCCCATGCGGGCGCGCCCGGCACCGCTGCGCTCGTGACGGATCCGGCCACCATGTCGACCAGTCTGGCACCGCGCGCGACGTCACGTCGGCCGTCCTTGGCTCGGCACGGGTGATCGGTGGTTGACGCGATGAATCAGTTTGGAATCAGTTGCGAACCGGGCTTCTTTC
This sequence comes from Agromyces humi, assembly GCF_009720255.1. Classification (GTDB taxonomy): domain Bacteria; phylum Actinomycetota; class Actinomycetes; order Actinomycetales; family Microbacteriaceae; genus Agromyces; species Agromyces humi. The sequence goes on from NZ_WJSP02000315.1 coordinate 859, forward strand.
GACGGAATCGCTTGCCAGTGGCATCCGTCGCTGACATGATCGACGCATGACGAACTCCGCGCGTCCCGCGCAGCTTCGGCCGGTGCACCTCGACGACGTCTCCAAGGCGATCATCGAGCAGCTCCAGGCCGACGGCCGGCGCTCGTACGCCGACATCGGGAAGGCGGTCGGGCTGTCCGAGGCCGCGGTCCGCCAGCGCGTGCAGCGGCTGACCGAGTCGGGCGTCATGCAGATCGTCGCCGTGACCGACCCGATGCAGCTGGGATTCACCCGGCAGGCCATGATCGGCATCCGCGCGGGCGGCGACACGCGGGAGCTCGCCGAGCGGCTCGCCGAGATCCCCGAGCTCGACTACGTCGTGCTCACGGCCGGCAGCTTCGACCTCCTCGCCGAGGTGGTCTGCGAGAACGACGAGGAGCTCATCAACCTGCTGAACTCCCGCATCCGCAACCTGCCGGGCGTGCAGAGCACCGAGACGTTCGTGTACCTGAAGCTGCAGAAGCAGTTCTACAACTGGGGCACCCGCTGAGCGGGCGACCCGAACCAGGAGGACATCCATGACCACCCTCGACTCACCGACGAGCCTCGACGCCGTGCGCTACGACAACGCCGACCTGCAGCAGAAGGCGAAGGACCACCTCTGGATGCACTTCTCGCGGCAGTCGACGATGGAGGCGTCGGGCGTGCCGATCATCACCCGCGGCGAGGGCCACCACATCTTCGATGTCGACGGCCGCAGGTACTTCGACGGCCTGTCGGGGCTCTTCGTCGTGAACGCCGGCCACGGGCGCCGGCGGCTGGCCGAGGTCGCCGCCAAGCAGGCGGAGCAGCTCGCGTTCTTCCCCATCTGGTCGTACGCGCATCCCTCGGCGATCGAACTCGCCGACCGGCTCGCGGACTACGCGCCGGGCGATCTCAACCGCGTCTTCTTCTCGACGGGCGGCGGCGAGGCCGTCGAGACCGCGTTCAAGCTCGCGAAGTACTACTGGAAGCTGAAGGGCCAGCCCACCAAGCACAAGGTGATCTCGCGGGCCGTCGCCTACCACGGCACCCCCCAGGGCGCCCTCGCGATCACCGGCATCCCGGCCATGAAGGCGATGTTCGAGCCGCTCACGCCCGGCGGGTTCAGGGTGCCGAACACGAACTTCTACCGTGCGGCCGAGGTCGGCGCGCCGGCCGACGACCTCGAGGCGTTCGGCATCTGGGCCGCGAACCGCATCGAGGAGATGATCCTCTTCGAGGGCCCCGAGACGGTGGCCGCGGTCTTCCTCGAGCCGGTGCAGAACTCGGGCGGATGCTTCCCGCCGCCCCCCGGGTACTTCCAGCGCGTCCGCGAGATCTGCGACCAGTACGACGTGCTGCTCGTCTCCGACGAGGTGATCTGCGCCTTCGGCCGGATCGGCCACATGTTCGCGTGCGACGCGTACGGCTACGTGCCCGACATGATCACGTGCGCGAAGGGGATGACCTCGGGCTACTCCCCCATCGGGGCCACGATCGTCTCCGAGAAGATCTACGAGCCGTTCGCCACCGGGACGACGTCGTTCTACCACGGGTACACCTTCGGCGGCCACCCGGTCTCGGCGGCGGTCGCCCTCGAGAACCTCGACATCTTCGAGGAGGAGGGGCTGAACGAGCGCGTGCGCGAGAACTCGCCCCGCTTCCGCGCCGAGCTCGAGAAGCTCCTCGACCTGCCGATCGTCGGCGACGTGCGCGGCGACGGGTACTTCTTCGGCATCGAGCTGGTGAAGGACAAGGCGACGCGCGAGACCTTCGACGACGACGAGTCGGAGCGGCTGTTGCGCGGATTCCTCTCCAAGGCGCTGTTCGACGCCGGACTCTACTGCCGCGCCGACGACCGGGGCGACCCCGTGATCCAGCTCGCGCCGCCGCTCACGATCGGCGTGCCCGAGTTCCAGGAGATCGAGCAGATCCTGCGAGGAGTGCTCACCGAAGCCTCGAACCGGCTCTGATGGCCGCGCTCCGTCAGGCGACGGACGGCAGCACGGCGACGTACCGGCAGGCGAGCTTCTGGCTCGACGACCTCGTCGAGTCGGGCGCGGACGACCTGGCGCCCCGAGCCGCACTGACGTCCGATGCGTCGTTCGACGTCTGCATCGTCGGCGGCGGGCTGACCGGCCTGTGGACGGCGTACGCACTCGCGAAGGCGGAGCCCCACCTGCGGATCGCCGTGCTCGAGCGCGAGATCGCCGGCTTCGGCGCGTCGGGCCGGAACGGCGGATGGTGCTCGGCCCTGTTCCCGCGCTCGGCCGCCTCCCTCGAGCGGGAGCACGGATTCGAGGCAGCCGTCGCCATGCGGCGCGCCATGGTCGACACCGTCGAGGAGGTCGGTCGCGTGACCCGGGCAGAGGGCATCGAGTGCGACTACGAGCACGGCGGCACGGTGGTCTTCGCGCGCGACGACGTGCAGCGATCCGCGGCTGCCGCCGACATCGACGAGGCGCGTCGGTTCGGCGTCGATCGCCCCGAGTACTGGGAACCGGTCGTCGTCGCCGGACGGTTCGGCGCGTCGGGACTGGACGGAACGGCCCCGGCGGCAGTGTTCGATGCGGCCTGTGCGAGGCTGCATCCGGCGAAGCTCGTGCGAGGACTCGCCCGCGTGGTGGAGTCGCTCGGCGTGGCGATCTTCGAGCGCACCGAGGTCGTCGACTGGGCCGCGGGGGCGGTCCGCTTCCGTGGTGTCGACTCCGGGGCCCACGGCACGGTCAGGGCGCGTCGGGTGATCATCGCGCTCGAGGGCTACGCCTCGCAACTCCCTCGCGCTCGCCGGCGCATCCTCCCCATCTACTCGCTGATGATCGCGACCGAACCCCTGCCCGAGGATGCCTGGAACGATATCGGGATCGCCCACGGCGAGACGTTCAGCGACTACCGGCATCTGCTCATCTACGGTCAGCGCACGGCCGACAACCGATTCGCGTTCGGCGGTCGCGGCGCCCGCTATCACTGGGGAAGCGCCGTCGACCCCGCATTCGAGCGGGTCGACGTGGTCTTCGCTCACCTGCACCGTGCACTCCGCGAGCTCTTCCCGGCGGTGGGCGACGCGCGGATCACGCACCGCTGGGGCGGCCCGCTCGGCATCGCGAGGGACTGGCACGCGACGGCGAGCTACAACCCGAGGACCGGCGTCGGCTTCGCCGGTGGATACGTGGGCGACGGGCTGTCGACGACCAACCTCGCGGGGCGCACCCTGGCCGACCTCGTGCTCGAGCGCTCGACCACGCTCACCGCCCTGCCGTGGGCCGACCATCGCTCGCCGTTGTGGGAGCCCGAGCCGCTGCGCTTCGCGGGCGCGAACCTCGGCGTGCTCGGCATGCAGCTCGCCGATCTGGAGGAGCGGGTCACCGGGCGGCCATCGCTCACCGCGCGACTGCTGGGTCCGCTCACCGGCCACTGACGTCGGGCTCGGGGGCGGCGAAGGCCCACTCCGGCAGCGCGCCACTGCTCAGGAACGCGCTGAGCAGGGCCGCCATCGAGAGGTCGGGTTCCGCGGCGACCGCACGATCGACGAGCGC
>NZ_WJSP02000316.1 GCF_009720255.1 Agromyces humi
CGTCCGCGGCATCCGCCATCGCCTCGGCCTCGGCCGCGGCAGCCTCGGTGACGGTCACGCCAGCCGGTCCTCCATGCCCCACGGCTGGCCGTAGCCACCGTCGGACTCGGGCCGGGCCATGAGCTCGAGGAACGGCGCCGCGTCGAACGCCTCGGGGCCGAGCACGCCGCTCCCCGTCCAGGCGCCGGTGGCGAGGAGCTCGAGCGCGATGACCGGGTTCAGCGCCGTCTGCCACACCACGCACTGCGCCTCGTACTCGGCCATCGTCCACTCGTTGTCGGACACGTGGTACAGGTACACCTCGCGCGGCTCGCCGTCGGTGCCGATGCCGGTGACCCAGAGGCCCGCGCACGTCTTGCCCGTCATCCGCGGACCGATGGTGGCCGGGTCGGGAAGTGACGCGGCGACCACATCGCGCGGGGCGACCTCGACCGGGCCGTTCGCCGACCGCACGCGCACGGGAGTCGTCGAATCGAGGCCGAGCAGGTGCAGGGTCTTCAGCACGTTGATGAACTCGTCGCCGAGGCCGTACTTGAACGTCACGCGCTTCGCGTCGACCCAGCGGGGCATGAGGAGCACCTCCTCGTGCTCGACGTTGACGCACTCGACCGGGCCGATGCCCTCGGGGAACTCGAAGACCTCGGGCTCGCTGAACGGCGGCGTGGTGAACCATCCGGCGTCCTTCTCCCAGACCACGGGCGGATTCAGGCACTCCTCGATCGTCGTCCAGATCGAGAAGGACGGGGCGAAGATCTCGTTGCCCTCCTCGTCGGTGACGACGAGGTTGGCCCCGTCGCGTACGCCGAGTTCGTCGATGAACTCGAACAGGTGGTCGGCGGCGTACCGTGCGAACACGTCCGACAACCCCGGCTCGACGCCCATCCCGACGAGCGCGAGCCGGCCCGCGGCCTGCCAGTCGGGCGCCTGGGCGAACTGGTCGTCGCCGAGCTTCACCCCGGTCTGCGCGTAGGGGTCGGTCGGATGCGGCTCGGACAGGCTCATCGCCATGTCGAGGTAGTCGGCCCCGGCGGCCAGCGCCCCGGCGAAGATCGACGGCACGAACTTCGGCTCGACCGCGTTCATCACGTGCGTGGCGCGCATCTCGCGGGCGACGGATGCGACGACCTCGGGATCGCTCGCATCGATGCGGGTCGTCGCGAACCGCGCCGCCACCGCGTCGCCGTGCCGCTCGCGGATCCACTCCACGGTGCGCTCCGCCCGCGATTCGTCGTAGTCGCTCACGACGAGGAGCTCGAAGAAGTCGCGACGAGCCGCGATCTTCGCGATGGCATCTCCGACGCCTCCGGCGCCGACGAGGAGGATCCGCATCCCCCGACGCTATCGCGGGCGGGATGCCCAGTCGATGGCGCGGCGTCTCGGGATCACGCGGATTCCGCACGGGTCGTGCGGGCGCGAGCGCGCGCCCGCGGCATCCGCTCACCTACCCTCCCGGTACGAGATGTAGGAACTTCCGAGCGACCAACGGCGTGTCACCGTCGTTCCCGGTGCCTTCCCGGCGTGTCTTCCTACATTCCGCACGGGGAGCGGATCCGCGGGCACCCGTTCGGCCCTGAAAGGGCCGACCTGGGCGCGCAGCCGAATCGTCAGCCGGTGATCGGCGGCAGGCCGCGGTGGCGCCGCACGATCTCGGCATCCGCGACCGTTCGAGTCACGGCTGCGAGCGTGAGGGGCCACTCGTCGACCACGTGCCGAGCGCTCGGCCTGATCACCGGAACACCGAACGCCAGGCCCACGAGGGTGCGGTCCCGGTCGGCGAAGAACTCGCCGGCGCCCGAGTGGAACCCACGACCATCGACCTCGAAGAGCACGCTTCCGTTGATGACCCCGTCGTACCGCCCGAATCCGGCCAGGTCGACTTGAGGTTCGACCCGGAACCCGGCGTTCGCGATCCGCCTCACGAACAGGCTCTCGACGCCGGATTCGGGCCGGTCCGTGAACTCGTCGACGAGCGCGGTCGTGCGATCGGGCAATGACGCCACGATCTCGTCGACCTGCCGCCTGGTGAGCACCCCTTCGTGCAGCGCGGAGTCGATCGCCGCGCTCCCGTGCTCGGCGTCCAGGCACCGGAGCGCACACGCGAGCGCCGACTCCGGCGAGACGATCCAGTCGAGGGCGGCGCTGGGCGCGCGCTCGACCGCCCAATGCACGCGCGGAGCGGCATCCGATGCCAGGCGGACGGTGCGCGTGCGCGACCTCGATGACGGCACCGACGGATGCCACACGCCGATGTTCTCGGCGCCGGGTGACCGGGCGGACGGGTGAACGCGGGAGGCGGTTCGGTGCACCTGCAGGTGGAGGACGTCGTCGACACCCGACCAGACGCCGAAGCGGCGCAATGCGGAAACGCACCCGATGCGTCCGCCGGCCGCGATCGCGCGGAGCTGGTCTCGGTCTGCGAGCGGGGAGACGACCCAGCCGTGGCGCGGGCGCTCCACGAGTCCCGCGGCGAGCCCGGTACGGAGCCCCGCGCGGGACACCCCGCGCGCGAGCAGCGTGCCCACGCGCGCAGCATGGCCGAGGCGGGCGAGCTCACGGAGGACGTCGGGCATGGGACGAGCCTCGCGAGGACGCGCACGGAATCGGGGCGCACGTGCCGGAGTGGTGGGAGTTCCGGGCGGCGGTCCGCGTGGGAGGAGGAGTGCCGGAGGGGTGGGACACGGTCGGGTGTGCCGAAAAGGAGGAAGAACTGCGCACGGGGCGGCGTGCCGGGGTCGTGACGCGCGGCGGGCGCGCGAGAAGTTCCTACATTTCGGATGGGGGAAGGGAGCGGGGCGGAGGGAACAGGAGGACGGAGGGGAGGGAACAGGAGGGCGGAGGGGCGGGAACAGGAGGGCGGAGGGGCGGGGAACGGAGGGAGGTCAGCAGAAGCCCGCCACGCCGTCCCAGGCGGCCGCAGGGGTAGCGTCGCCCTCGCGCACGACGGCCGCCTCGATCAGGCCGTACGGGCGGTCGGCGGCGAAGAAGACCTCGTTCGGGTTGTCGAGGCCGAACGGCGAGAGGTCGACGAGGAAGTGGTGCTTGTTCGGCATCGAGAACCGGATCTCGGCGATCTCCGAATGGTGCTCGAGCACGCGACTGCCCATCTCGAACAGGGTCGCCTGCAGGCCTGGCGAGTAGCCGTCGGCGAACGCCTCGAGCAGCACGCCGCGTACCGAGGAGTAGGTCCTGTCGTAGTCGACATCGGCGCGGCCGACCCCGTAGCGCCAGCGAGCGGTGACCTCCGTCGCAAGGATGCGATCGGTCGTCTCGGGGAGGGTCGTGTAGCGATCCTTCGGGTACCCGACGAAGCCCGAGTCCGTGCTCTTGAGCACCGTCAGACCCCGGAGACCCCCGAGCACGTGGCGCTCGTCGCCGTCGGCGACCACGAGGGCGGTGCGCACCTCGCGCCCCGAGCGCACGAACCCGTGATCGTGCTCGGCCGAGCCGGTGCGGATGCGCTCCCAGTCGAACCGTTCCGCCTCCCATCGTCCGCCGCTCACCCACTCGAAGGATCCGGTGAAGTGGTCGGCGAGCCGCAGCAGGAACGCCTCGAGGGCGCCGATGCCGTCTCGCGCGAACGCGAAGATCGTGTTCTTCTGCGTGTCGGTGGGCACGACATGGGCGTTCTCGCCGGCGAGGTGCGCCGCGGTGAAGTCCCCGCGCAGCTGCGACGTCACGTTCAGGTCGTCGATCTCGTGCCGGGCCGTGTCGCGCGTGAGCTTCACCACCCGCACCTCCGCCTTGCCGTACTGGTTGGCGCCGAGGACGATCGCGGGCTCGGTCATGGCTCAGCTCCCTCGATAGGTCGAATAGGCGAACGGGCTGAGGAGCAGCGGCACGTGCACGTGCCGGCCGTCGTCGGTGACGATGAACGTGACGATCGCCTCGGGGTAGAACGTCACCGCGTTCCGCGCCCGGAAGTAGCCGCCGGTGTCGAACCGGAGCCGGTACTCCCCCGCCGGCAGGTCGTCGCCGCCGAGCCGCATGATGCGGCCGTCGACGTCGGTGATGCCGGCGTCGAGCTGCCGCCAGCCGTTGCCCTCGCGACCGGCGAGCTCGACGTGCATCCCTTGGGCGGGCACGCCGGTCGACGAGTCGAGCACGTGCGTGGTGATGCGGGAGGTGGTCATGCGAGGCGTCCCTTCAGTCGGAGGACGGCGATCTGTCGCAGCTGGTCGGCGACGATCGGCTCCTCCTCGGCGGCCGTGTGGCCGAGCCGCTCGGTAAGCGCGGCCAGGATGTCGGATGCCGAGCGGCCGGCGGCGCGGATGAGGAACACCCGCCCGAACTTCTGCTCGTACGCCCGGTTGCCCTCGGCGAGCGCGTCGGCCACCCGGGCGTCGGCCGGGTCGACGCCCGCCTGCTCGGAGCGCGACATGGCCGCCTC
>NZ_WJSP02000317.1 GCF_009720255.1 Agromyces humi
CGCACGGCGGTCGCGAGCGAGCGCACCTCGTCGCCAGAGCCGAGCCGCCCCACATGCTCGGCCACGACGAGGACGTCGCCCGAGCGCACGGCGTTGGCCGCGAGGGCCGGGACGCGGTCGCCGAGCGCCTTCGCCTCGAACTGCGCGATGCGCTTCTCGGCGGCCTTGAGGCTCGACACGAGCTCGCCGACGCGGTCGACGAGCTGCTCGGGGCGGGTCTTGAGATTGGCGGTGAGCTCGGACACGAGCGCGCGCTCGGCGGCGAACCGACGGAACGCGTCCATGCCGACGAGCGACTCGACGCGGCGGTTGGAGGCGCCGACCGAAGACTCGCCGACGATGTTGATCATGCCGACCTCGGAGCTCGTCGACACGTGCGTACCCGCGCACAGCTCACGCGACCACGGTCCGCCGATGTCGACGACGCGCACGACGTCGCCGTACTTCTCGCCGAACAGGGCCATCGCACCGAGGTTCTTCGCCTCGTCGAGAGGCATCTCGCGGGTGACGACCTCCAGGTTGTCGCGGATCGCGTTGTTGGAGATCTCCTCGATCTCGCTGCGCGTCTCGGTGGACAGGGCGGAGTTCCAGCCGTAGTCGAGCCGAAGGTAGCCCGCCTTGTTGTACGAACCCGACTGGTGGGCGTTGGGGCCGAGCACCTGTCGGAGCGCCGCGTGCACGAGATGAGTGCCCGAATGCGCCTGCGTCGCGCCGCGTCGGTAGTCCTCGTCGACGAGGGTGGTGGCGGGCATGCCCACGCCGACCTCGCCCGAGGTGACCTTCACGGTGTGGCTGATGAGCCCCTTGACGGGCTTCTGCACGTCGAGGACCTCGAGCTCGAAGCCGTCGCCGACGATGCGGCCCTGGTCGGGCGCCTGGCCGCCGGACTCCGCATAGAGGGAGGTCTCCGCGAGGATGACCTCGGCGGTCTGCCCTACGGTGGCGACCGGCACCGGACGGCCGTCGACGAGGAGGCCGAGCACGGTGGACTCCGTGGTCAGCTCGGTGTATCCGGTGAAGATCGTCTCGCCCTTGGCGCGGAAGTCGCCGTACACCGAGAGGTCGGCGAGCACCTTCTTCTTCGACTTCGCGTCGGCCTTCGCGCGGGTGCGCTGCGCGGTCATGAGCTCGTCGAAGGCGACCCGGTCGACCGCGAGGCCCGCCTCGTCGGCCATCTCGAGGGTGAGCTCGATCGGGAATCCGTAGGTGTCGTGCAGGAGGAACGCGGTGTCGCCCGCCAGTTCTTCCCGGCCGGACTGCTTCGTGGAGGCGACCGCGACGTCGAGGATCGAGGTGCCGGCCGCGAGCGTGCGGAGGAAGGTCTCCTCCTCGCCGAGCGCCAGTTGCTCGATGTGCGCGTAGTCGCGCGCGACCTCGGGATACGCGGCCTTCATCGCATCGCGCGACGCGGCGAACAGCTCGCGGAAGGTCGGCCCCTCGACGCCGAGCAGTCGCATGGCACGGATGCTGCGACGCAGCAGCCGGCGCAGGATGTAGCCGCGGCCCTCGTTCGACGGGCTCACGCCGTCGCTCATGAGCATGAGCGACGAGCGGATGTGGTCGGCGATGACCCGCATGCGGACATCGTCCTCGTGATCGGCGCCGTACGTGCGCCCCGACAGCTCCGCCGCGCGGTCGAGCACCGGACGGACCTGGTCGATCTCGTACATGTTCTCGACGCCCTGCTTGATGAACGCGACACGCTCGAGGCCCATGCCGGTGTCGATGTTCTTCTTCGGCAGTTCCTTCACGATGCGGAAGTCGGTCTTCGACTTCACGTCATCGATGAGGTACTGCATGAACACGAGGTTCCAGATCTCGACGTAGCGGTCGTCGTCGGTCGCCGGACCGCCGTCGATGCCGTACGCGGGACCGCGGTCGAAGAAGATCTCGGAGCAGGGGCCGGCCGGGCCCGGCTGACCGGTGTGCCAGTAGTTCGTGTCCTTGTCGAGGCGCTGGATCCGCTCCTCGGGCAGGCCGGCGACCTTCTTCCAGAGCTCGATCGCCTCGTCGTCGTCCTTGTAGACCGTGACCCACAGGTCGTCGGGGGCGAAGCCGTAGCCGCCCTCGGACTCGGGCGTGGTGAGCAGCTCCCACGCCATGCTGATGGCCCCCTCCTTGAAGTAGTCGCCGAAGGAGAAGTTGCCGTTCATCTGGAAGAACGTGCCGTGGCGCGGCGTCTTGCCGACCTCTTCGATGTCGTTCGTGCGGATGCACTTCTGCACGCTCGTGGCGCGCGGATAGGGCGACGGCACGAGGCCGGTGAGGTACGGCACGAACGGCACCATGCCGGCGACCGTGAAGAGCAGGGTGGGGTCGTCGGACACGAGCGACGCCGAGGGCACGACCGTGTGGCCGCGCGCGGCGAAGAAGTCCAGCCAGCGCTGGCGGATGTCTGCAGTCTGCATGGTTCCGTTCTGGTTCAGCGGCCCGGCGGCCGCGCGGAGTCGTGGAGCCGGATCAGCGCGGGGCGGGCGCGTCGCCCGCGGCGCGGAGCTCGGCGTCGCGCTCGTGGTAGCCCTCGGCGATGGCCTTGCCGAATGCCCTGGCCTTCGCGTCGACCGACGAGAAGAACTCCCGGCCCTGTGCGGTCTGGTTGACCTGGTGGGCGGCCACGAAGCCCGCAGCGACGCCGACGGCGAACCACACGATGCTCTTCACGAAGTGCTCCCTCTGACCGATCTCGCCGCGCGAGTCCCGCCCGGCACGCATCCTGACATTCTAGTGCGGTCGGATGCCCCGGAAGACGGAACAGGGGCCGCGGGAAACCCCCGCGACCCCTGGTCCGAATGCAAGCTGCTCAGCGAGCGGCGTAGTACTCGACGACGAGCTGGACGTCACAGGTCACGGGCACCTCGGCGCGCTTGGGGCGACGCAGGAGCTGGGCCTGGAGCGTGTCGAGCTCGACCTCGAGGTAGCCCGGGAGCTTGGGGAGCACGTCGACGTGGCCGCCGGCTGCGGCGACCTGGAAGGGCTCGGTGCCCTCGGAGCGCTGCTTGACGCCGATGGTCTGGCCGGGCTTCACGCGGAACGACGGGCGGTCGACGATCTGGCCGTCGACGAGGATGTGACGGTGCACGACGAACTGGCGGGCCTGCGCGATGGTGCGGGCGAAGCCGGCACGGAGCACGAGGGCGTCGAGGCGCATCTCGAGCAGCTCGACCAGGTTCTCACCGGTCAGGCCGTCGGTGCGGCGGGCCTCGTTGAACGCGATGCGGAGCTGCTTCTCGCGGATGCCGTACTGGGCGCGGAGACGCTGCTTCTCGCGAAGGCGCACGGCGTAGTCGGAGTCCTGCTTGCGCTTGGTGCGTCCGTGCTCGCCGGGAGCGTAGGGGCGCTTCTCCATGTACTTGGCGGCCTTCGGGGTGAGGGCGACGCCGAGCGCGCGGGAGAGGCGGGTCTTGCTGCGTGACTGGTTCGACACGAATGTCCTTTCGGAAGAATCTCAAGTGAACTCGCGGCGCGTTCGTGCGCCGGAAGTCTGTGTCAGAGGGATTCGCCAAGGGTGGATCGGCTACAGATCGCACCCGTTCGCCGGTGACTCCCTCGCAGCCGCGCTCGAGAATCTGGCTTCAGGCCGAGGAATATGCTATCACGCCCGCCCTCGGCGCCACACCGCGTCAGCGGTCGCCGCGCACGATGCGGCGGAGCTTCGCCAGCCGTGCCGACACCTCTCGCTCGTTGCCGTGCTCCGTCGGCTGGTAGTAGGTCGCCCCGCGCAGCTCTGCAGGCAGGTACTCCTGCTGCACCACGCCGATCGCGTCGTCGTGCGGATAGACGTAGCCCTTGCCGTGGCCGAGGCGCTTCGCCCCCGGATAGTGGGCGTCGCGGAGGTGCTTGGGCACCCGCCCGGCGCGACCCTCCCGCACGTCGGCGATCGCACGATCGATGCCGAGGTAGGCGGCATTGGACTTCGGCGCGGTGGCGAGGTGCACCACGGCCTGAGCCAGCGGGATCCGCCCCTCGGGCATGCCGATGTACTGCACGGCGTCGGCCGCCGCCACGGCCACGCCGAGCGCCGTGGGGTCGGCCATGCCGATGTCCTCCGAGGCGAGCACGATGATGCGCCGCGCGATGAACCGGGGATCCTCACCGGCCTCGATCATGCGGGCGAGGTAGTGGAGCGCTGCATCGACGTCGCTCCCCCGCACCGACTTGATGAACGCGCTGATCACGTCGTAGTGCTCGTCGCCGTTGCGGTCGTAGCGCAGCAGGGCGCGGTCGACGGCGCGAGCCACGACCTCGGCGGTGATGAGCGGCTTGGTCGGCGTCGCGGCATCCGTGCCCTCGTCGACGTCGCGGTCGGCGGCATCGTCGGCGGCCGCGCCGTCGTCATCGGCTCGCGCCGGCGTC
>NZ_WJSP02000318.1 GCF_009720255.1 Agromyces humi
GCGGCGGCGCCCGCCTCGAGGACGCGCCGGGACTGCTCGGGCGTGAACGCGCCGCGCTCGCAGAACGCGTCGATCCAACGCGAGTGGGGCGCGCAGGCGTCGAGCATCTCACCGACGACGAGGTCGACGTACGCGTCGGGCCGGTCGGCGTACTCCGCCGGAACGACATGCGCGCCGAGGAAGGTGACCTCGTCGGTGACCTCACGGGCGAGGCGCACGATCCGCTCCTCGGCGGCGACGGAGAGCCCGTAGCCCGACTTCACCTCGAACGTGGTCGTGCCCTGCGCGTGCAACTCGGCGACGAAGGCCGCGAGCCGCGCCCGCAGCTCATCGTCGGTCGCGGCGCGGGTCGCGGCGACGGTCGAGCGGATGCCGCCGGCCTCGTAGCGCTGGCCCGCCATGCGTGCCGCGAACTCCTCGGCGCGGTCGCGGCCGAACACGAGGTGCGTGTGGCTGTCGACGAAGCCCGGGATCATCGCGCGGCCGCCGACATCGACGACTTCGACGTCGGCGTCCCAGAGGGTGCGGTGCTCCTCGGCCTCGCGACGGTCGTCACGGTCGAGGAGACCCGTGAGCTGCTCCTGCGCGTGGAGGGCGTGGTCGACCCAGGCGATGCGGCCGTCCTCGACGAGCAGGGCGGCGTCGCGCACGACGCCGAGCGGTCCGCCGTCGCGGTCGGGCGCCGGATCGTTCGTCACGAGCTCGGCGATCCCCGTGAGCAGCATGCGTGTCGCTGCGCCGCCGTCGCTCATGCGTCGAGCATAGGCACGCGCAACCCGCGTTCGCGAGCGACCTCGACGGCGCGGTCGTAGCCCGCGTCGACGTGGCGCATGACGCCCGTGCCCGGGTCGTTCACGAGCACCCGGGCGATCTTCTCGGCGGCGAGGTCGGTGCCGTCGGCCACGACCACCTGGCCGGCGTGGATCGAGCGGCCGATGCCGACACCACCGCCGTGGTGGATCGACACCCAGGTCGCGCCGGACGCCGTGTTGAGCATGGCGTTCAGCAGCGGCCAGTCGGCGATCGCGTCGGAGCCGTCGGCCATCGACTCGGTCTCGCGATAGGGGCTCGCCACGGAGCCGGAGTCGAGGTGGTCGCGGCCGATCACGATGGGCGCGCTGAGCTCGCCCGAGGCCACCATCTCGTTGAACTTCAGGCCGGCGAGGTGCCGCTCCTGGTAGCCCAGCCAGCAGATGCGGGCAGGGAGGCCCTCGAAGTGCACCTTCTCGCCGGCCTGCGTGATCCAACGGCGCAGGTGCTCGTCGTCGGGGAAGAGCTCGAGGATGGCGCGGTCGGTCGCGGCGATGTCGGCCGGGTCGCCCGAGAGCGCGGCCCAGCGGAACGGGCCCTTGCCCTCGGCGAACAGCGGCCGGATGTAGGCGGGGACGAATCCCGGGAACTCGAACGCGCGGTCGTAGCCGGCGAGCTCGGCCTCGCGGCGGATCGAGTTGCCGTAGTCGAACACCTCGGCACCCGCGTCCTGGAAGCCGACCATCGCGGCCACCTGCTTGGCCATGCTCCCTCGTGCGCGATCGGTGAAGCCTTCGGGGTCCCGCTCGGCCTCGGCCTGCCAGTCCTCGAAGGGGACGCCCACGGGCAGGTACGACAGCGGGTCGTGCGCGCTGGTCTGGTCGGTCACGATGTCGACGGCGATCTCGCCGGCGCGGTGACGCAGGAGCAGCTCGGGGAACACGAGGGCCGCATTGCCGACCACGCCGACGGAGCGCGCCTCGCCGGCGTCCTTCGCCGCGACCACCCGGGCGATCGCCTCGTCGAGGTCGGTGTGGTACTCGTCGAGGTAGCCGTGCTCGACACGGCGACGCAGCCGCGTCTCGTCGACGTCGACGATCAGCACGGCGCCGCCGTTCATGGTGACCGCGAGCGGCTGCGCGCCGCCCATGCCACCGCAGCCGCCGGTGAGGGTGAGCGTTCCGGACAGGGAACCCCCGAAGCGGGCCCGCGCGATCGCGCCGAACGTCTCGTACGTGCCCTGCAGGATGCCCTGGGTGCCGATGTAGATCCACGAGCCGGCGGTCATCTGGCCGTACATCGTGAGCCCGAGCTGCTCGAGCCGGCGGAACTCGGGCCACGTCGCCCAGTCGCCGACGAGGTTGGAGTTGGCGATGAGCACGCGCGGCGCCCACTCGTGCGTGCGGAACACGCCGACGGGCTTCCCGGACTGCACGAGCAGCGTCTCGTCGGCCTCGAGGTCCTCGAGGGTGCGCACGATCGCGTCGAACGCCTCCCAGTTGCGGGCGGCCTTGCCCGTGCCGCCGTAGACGATGAGGTCCTCGGGGCGCTCGGCCACGTCGGGGTCGAGGTTGTTCATGAGCATGCGCAGGGGCGCCTCGGTCTGCCAGCTCTTCGCGGTCAGCTCGGTGCCGCGCGCGGCGCGGACGGTGCGCGGGCCGGTGACGGCTGCGGTGGGTGCGTCGGTCATGCCTCGATCTCATCGCACGCGGCATCCGGCGACAACGGATGCCACGTGGTGCGCGTCTGGGATGCCAGACGAACGACCCCAGCCAGGTCAGCCGAGCGGGATGCCGCGGGCCGCCATGAACGGCACCGCGTCGACGGCCACACCGTCGAGGTGCACCTCGAAGTGGAGGTGGCATCCCGTGGAGGCGCCCGTGCTGCCCACCGCGCCGATCAGTTGGCCCGCGGTGACGTTCTGGCCCGGCACCACGAAGGTGCCGCCCGCGACGAGGTGGCCGTAGCCCGTGGCGACACCCGAGCCGTGGTCGATGAGGATCCAGTTGCCGAGGCTGCCGTTCGGCGCGGCGTCGGCGACGACGCCGTCGGTCGCGGCGAACACCGGGGTCTGGCAGGCGGCCGCGAGGTCGGTGCCGCGGTGGAAGTCGTTCACGCCGGGAACCGGCTTGACCGGGCGGGGCCCGAAGCCGTCGCTGATGCGACCCGCAACGGGGATCGCCCAGCCCTGGTCGCTGAGTTGGCCGGCGTCGGCGGGAAGCGTCTGGATGAGCGAGATGCTGCTGGCGGCGACCCGGCTGTCCTCGGCCGCCCTGGCCTGTACATCCTCGAGATCCTGCCTGGCGTCGGCGAGGGCCTGCTCGGCGTTCGCCACGTCGTCTTGCAGCGCCTCGACGGGCACGTCGTCGACGGCCGTCCAGGCGGCGTCGGCGCGCTCCTGCGCTGTCTCCGCCTCTGCCGTGCGCTTCTCGACGATGGCGAGGAGCTTCTCGGCGTCGCCGGAGATCTGCTCGACCCGCGCGAATCCGCCGAGTCCGGCGAGGAGGTCATGGCCGGCGCCGAATGCCGCGGGCATCGACGAGAGCGTGGCGCTGCCGCCACCGCGGGCGGCCGCGACGTACACGCGCTTCGCCGCGTCGACGTCCTGCTGTGCCGCGTCGGCCACGTCCTGCAGGCGCTGCGCGACGGCTCGGGCGACCTCACGCGTGGCGCGGGCATCGGCGAGCGCGGCCTCGGCCTCGCGCAGCTCGGTCGTGGCACGCGTGATCGCGGAGCGTGCGGCGACCAGCGCGGCGTTCTGGGCCTGCGCTGCGCCGGAGACGGTTCGCGTGGTGGGCCGGAACGAGGTGCCCGAGCGGGGCGTGCCGGTCGAGGGTGTCGGCGTCTGCGTGCCGGGGGCCTGCGTGCCGGGGGCCGGAGTCCCAGGTGGCGTCGTCGGCTCGCCGGTCGCCGGCGGCTCGGTGGGCTCGGGCGTCGGAGTCGGCGTCGGGTCGGGCGTCGGCGTCGGCGTCTCCGTCGGCGGGGCGGGCTCTTCCGTCTCGGGCGCCGGTTCCTCGGTCTCGGGCGCGGGCTCCTCGGTCTCGGCAGGCTCGTCCGTCGCGGGCGGGGTCGCTGCGGGCGTCTCCGACGACGTGGCATCCGACGACGAGGTGTCCGATGTCTGGGCCGGCGGGATCTCCTCCGCGGAGGCGGGGGCCGCGCCGAACGCGCCAAACATGACGACGACGGTGGCCGCCGCGAGGGCGACGCCACCACGACGGGCGCCCCGGGCATACCAGGGGCGATCCTCGCCGAAGTCCGTGCAGCGTTGCGTCATGTGGTTCCGTTCGGGTCACGGCCGAGGCCGCTGCCGTCCAGTCTGTCATCGAGGTGGGAGGGAGACAACCGTTCTGCCCCTTCGTGCCTGCCCCAGTCGGGGGGACGTCCTGATCACCCCGGAAGAACCTCTTCGCACGTTTCAGTCGAGGGCGCCGGTCGCGGCGGACGCCCGCGCGACGACCGTTCCCGAGGCGACGAGGTCGGTGAGGGCCCCGATCTCGGGGGAGAGGAAGCGGTCGGCACCGGGCACCGCCCCCACCTCGGCGGCCAGGGCGACGACAGCGCCGGTGGCCGCGCC
>NZ_WJSP02000319.1 GCF_009720255.1 Agromyces humi
GGCGCGAGCTGCGCAGTTTCGCGATCGAGTTCGGAGAGACGATGCGGGCGCTGCCGTTCCAGCTGCCCGAGAACTTCCTGCTCGTCATCCGTTCGATGTCGCTGACCTCGGGCCTCTGCAGCTCGAATGCCGTGTGGGTCGTGCGCAGGATCGCCGAATGGGCGAGGAGGTTGCCGGGCTTGATGCGCGAGCTGACGAGCGACGTCCCGTCGCGCCCGCGGCGGTGGCTGCTCGCATACGGCCTGTCGTCCCTCCTCCTCGCCCTGCTGCCGATCGCGGCGTTCGCGACGGGCGGAGCCGTCATCGCCCTGGGCATCGCGGGCTCGTCCAGCCTCGCCGAGGCGGCCCTCAGGGCACTCGCCTGGCTCGTGCCGGCGACGCTCGTCGCGGGGGCGGTGTTCGCCGGACTGGTGGTCGTCTCCGTGCGGCTGCTCGCGATCGGGCTGCATGAGGGGCGGCATCCGGTACGCAGCCGCATCGGGTGGCAGGCGTGGACCACCGAGCGACTGATGGACGCCTCGCGCACCATCCTGTTCCCGCTGTACTCGAGCCTGTTCACGCCGGTGTGGCTGCGCGTGCTCGGGGCCGAGGTCGGTCGCGGGGTCGAGGCGTCGACCGTGCTCCTCATCCCCTCGATGACGACCATCGACGACCACGCCTTCCTCGCCGACGACACCATGGTCGCCTCCTACGAGTTGCAGCGCGGGTGGATGCGCCTCGAGCGCGCCCGCATCGGCAAGCGCGCGTTCCTCGGCAACTCGGGGATCGCCTCTGCGGGGCACCGGCTCGCCAAGGATGCGCTCGTCGCGGTGCTGTCCGTCGCCCCGGCCAAGTCGAAGGCCGGGACGTCGTGGCTCGGCTCGCCCCCCGTGCGCCTGCGGCGTGCGGCGCTGGAGGGCGACGAGAGCCGCACCTACCGGCCGCCGCGGCGCCTGCGCGTGGCCCGCACGCTCTGGGAGCTCTGCCGGATCATCCCCGTGTTCGTCACCTGCGCGATCGGGCTCGGCGTGCTCTTCACCCTCGGCCTGCTCACCCTGGCGTGGGGCGCGTTCGCGGCGCTGCTCCTCAGCGGCGTCGTCATGCTCGCCGCCGGCGGCGTGGCCGCGCTCGTGTCGACGGTCGCGAAGTGGGTGTTCGTCGGGCGCATCCGACCGGGCGAGCATCCGCTGTGGTCGAGCTTCGTGTGGCGCACCGAGGTGTCGGACACGTTCGTCGAGATGGTGGCCGCGCCGTGGTTCGCGCGCGCGGCGGCCGGCACCCCCGCCCTCGCCGCCTGGCTGCGCACCCTCGGTGCCCGCATCGGCCGCGGCGTGTGGTGCGACAGCTACTGGCTGCCCGAGGCGGATCTCGTGACGCTCGGCGACGGATCCACGGTGAACCGCGGCTGCGTGGTGCAGACGCACCTGTTCCATGATCGAATCATGAGCATGGACCGGGTCACGATCGAGCCGGGCGCCACGCTCGGGCCCCACAGCGTCATCCTGCCGGCCGCCCGCATCGGGGCGCACGCGACCGTCGGCCCCGCGTCGCTCGTGATGCGCGGCGAGGAGGTGCCCGTGGGCAGCCGCTGGAGCGGCAACCCCATCGGCCCGTGGCGCGCCGTGCGCATCGCCGACTACCGCGCGCAGGTGCGGTGATGCACGCCTCGGAGATCGGCGCCGACTCGGCGGGCGACGCGTACCTGCCCCAGAGCGGCAACGGCGGCTATCGCACCGTGTCGATCGCGCTCTCGCTGCGGTATCGCATCGCGCGCAACCGCCTCGACGGCACGGCCGAGCTGCTCCTGCACTCGAGCCAGCGGCTGGCCCGGTTCAGCCTCGACCTCGTCGGCCTCTCCGCGTCGGTGGTGCGGGTCGAGGGGCGCCGCGCCGACTTCCGGCAGGTGCAGGGCAAGCTGCGGATCACGCCCGAGCGGCCGATCGAGGCCGGCACGGAGTTCCTCGTCGTCGTCGAGTACGGCGGAGCCCCGAAGCCCCGGCGCACGCGGGCCTGGGGTGCGATCGGCTGGGAGGAACTGGCCGACGGGGTGCTCGTGGCGTCGCAACCGTCGGGTGCGCCGACGTGGTTCCCGTGCAACGACCACCCGTTCGACAAGGCGAGCTACCGCATCCGCGTCGAGACGGATGCCGCGTACACCGTCGTGGCCAACGGCGAGCTCGAGGACCAGCGGGTCGTGAGCGGCCAGGGCGTCTGGGTGTACGTGCAGCGCGAGCCGACGGCGAGCTACCTCGTGATGCTGCAGATCGGCCGGTACGTCAAGCAGCCGCTCGTGTTCGACGGCGCCGAGGGCGCGGTGTACTTCCCCCGGCCGCTGGAGCGGCGCGTCGCCGCCGACTTCGCACCGGTGCCGCGGATGCTCGCGACCTTCGAGGCGGCCTTCGGCCCGTACCCGTTCGAGCGCTACGCCGTCGTCGTGACGGCCGACGCCCTCGAGATCCCGCTCGAGGCGCAGGGCCTCGCGGTCTTCGGGGCGAATCACATCGACGGCCACGGCGGCGAGGAGCGGCTGATCGCGCACGAGCTCGCCCACCAGTGGTTCGGCAACAGCGTCGGCCTCGCCCGCTGGCAGGACATCTGGCTCAACGAGGGCTTCTGCTGCTACGCCGAGTGGCTGTGGGCGGATGCCTCGGGCGCGGCCCCGATCGACCGGATCGCGCGCGAGCACCACGCCCGCCTGTCGCGGCTGCCCGAGGACCTGCTCATCGGCGACCCCGGCGCCGCGGGCATGTTCGACGACCGCCTCTACAAGCGAGGCGCCCTCACCCTGCACGCCCTGCGGCTCCTCGTGGGCGACGACGCCTTCTTCGCGGTGCTCCGCGAGTGGACGACGCGGCACCGGCACGCCACGGCCACCACCGCCGACTTCATCGCGCTCGTCTCCGAGCTCACCGGGCGCCGGCTCGGTACGTTCTTCGAGACCTGGCTCCACCGTCCCGAGCTGCCGCCGCTGCCGCCGGCTGCGCCCCTCAGCCCGGCGGCGGAACCGGGCCGACCGCGACGCTGACGAGGCACCCGGCGACCCGTCGATCGATGACGCGATAGGGCGTCGGCTCGCCGGCGATGCGCGCGATGCACTCGAGCCCGAGGCTGCCGAGCCGCGGCTCCACGACTTCCCGTGGTCGTTGTTCCCGGGCGGCTCGACCGATCTCGACGCACCGCCGCGTGCGCCCCGAAGCCTGTAACCCCCTGAAGGAGTACCACCCCGTGCACCACCCTGCGGACCTGAACATCGGCATCGTCGGCTTCGGCGCGCGCGCCTCGCTCTGGCGGGAGGCGCACCGCCCCGGAGAAGGCGCCCGCGTCGTCGCCGTGTGCGACCTCGCAGAGCGCTCGCGCGAGGAGGCCCGGGCGGCCCTGCCGGAGGCATCCGTCACCGCATCGCTCGACGAGCTGCTCGCCATGGGCCTCGACGCCGTCATGGTGCTGACCCCCGACCACCAGCACGCCACCGTCGCGATCGCCGCGCTCGAGGCCGGCGTGCCCGTGTTCTGCGAGAAGCCGCTCGCGGTCACGGTCGAGGACGCCGACGCGATCCTCGAGACCGCCCGCCGCACCGGCACCAAGCTCTATGTCGGGCACAACATGCGGCACATGCCCGTGGTCGTGCTCCTGCGGCGCCTCATCCTCGAGGGCCGCATCGGCGAGGTGAAGGCGGTCTGGTGCCGCCACTTCGTCGGCAACGGCGGCGACTACTACTTCAAGGACTGGCACGCCGAGCGGTCGAAGACCACGGGGCTGCTGCTGCAGAAGGGCGCGCACGACCTCGACGTCATCCACTGGCTCGCCGGCGCCTACTCGACCGAGGTGCAGGCGATGGGCTCGCTCACCGTCTACGGCGGCATCGGCGACCGCCGCGACCGGTCGGGCGAGCGGATGCGCGACTGGTTCAGCCTCGACAACTGGCCGCCCACCGCGCAGACCGGGCTGAACCCCGTCATCGACGTCGAGGACCTCTCGATGGTCAACCTGCGGCTCGGCAACGGCGTGCTCGCCTCGTACCAGCAGTGCCACTTCACGCCCGACTACTGGCGCAACTACACGGTCATCGGCACCGAGGGACGCATCGAGAACCTCGGCGACACCGCCGGCTCCGAGGTGCGCCTCTGGAACCGTCGCCACCACGGTGCGGCCCCAGCCGACGAGACGTTCATCGTGCCCGCCGCCGTCGAGGAGGCCGGCCACGACGGCGCCGACGCGCTGCTCGTCAGCGAGTTCCTGCGCTTCGTGCGCGAGGGCGGGCGCACCGAGACCTCGCCGGTCGCGGCCCGGGAGGCGGTCGCGGTCGGCATCCGGGCCACCGAGTCGCTGCGCAGCG
>NZ_WJSP02000032.1 GCF_009720255.1 Agromyces humi
GGCGGGGTCCGCGGGGCTGAAGCCGTATGGCGGCTCGGCGCCGCGCCAGGGCAGCGGCACGCGGCATCCGTCACGACCCGGGTCGACGCCGCCCGAGCGGAAGTGCATCGGATCCTCGAGCACCTCGCGGGGCAGCTCGACCTCGGGCAGGCCGAGCTCATCGCCCTGGTACAGGTAGAGCGAGCCGGGCAGGGCCGCGGTCAGCAGTGCGGCGGCGCGCGCCCGTCGTCGGCCGAGGTCGAGGTCGGTCGGCGTGCCGAACCGCTTCGTCGCGAAGGCGAAGCTCGAGTCCGCTCGGCCGTAGCGGGTCACCGGGCGGGTCACGTCGTGATTCGAGAGCACCCACGTGCTCGGGGCACCGACGGGGGCGTGCGCCGCCAGCATCAGGTCGATGGAGCTGCGCAGCGCCGTGGCATCCCACGGGCGCGACATGAAGTCGAAGTTGAACGCCGTGTGCATCTCGTCGGGCCGCAGGTAGGCCGCGAACCGCTCGGCGTCTGGCACCCACACCTCGCCGACGAGCACGCGGGTTCCGTCGTACGAGTCGGCGATGCGCCGCCACGACCGGTACACGTCGTGCACCTCGTCGCGGTCCTCGGTGGGGTGCTGTCCTGGCGCCACGACCTCCGGCACCTCCGAGAGGGCCGGATCCTTGATGAGCAGCCCGGCCGAATCGATGCGCACGCCCGCGACGCCGCGGTCGAACCAGAAGCGCAGGATGTCCTCGTGCTCGGCCCGCACGTCGGGGTGGTTCCAGTTGAGGTCGGGCTGCTCGGGGGTGAACAGGTGCAGGTACCACTCCCCCGGCGTCCCGTCGGGGTTGACGGTACGGGTCCACGTGTCGCCCTGGAAGTTCGAGACCCAGTGCGTCGGGATCCCGTCGCCGTTCGGGCCCCTGCCGGGGTGGAACCAGAAGCGCTCGCGCTCGGCGCTGCCCGGCCCGGCCGCGAGGGCGGCCTGGAACCACGGGTGCTCGCTCGAGACGTGGTTCGGGACGATGTCGATGATGGTTCGGATGCCGAGCTCCGCCGCGTCGCTGATGAGCAGCTCCGCGTCCGCGAGCGTGCCGAAGGCCGGGTGGATGTCGCGGTAGTCGGCCACGTCGTAACCGCCGTCGGCGAACGGCGACGGGTACCACGGGTTGAACCACAGGGCGTCGACGCCGAGCTCCTTGAGGTAGCCGAGGCGGCTGCGCACCCCGCGCAGGTCGCCGGTGCCGTCGCCGTCGGAGTCCGCGAAGCTGCGCACGTACACCTGGTAGATCACGGCGCTGCGCCACCACGTCGCGTCGTCGGCGAGGGCCGGGGGCACCGTGCCGGGTTCGGTGAGTGGCATGGTCACGCTGTCGTTCTCCTCCGTGCGAGCGGGCGGCGCGCCGGGTCACGGTGGAGACGGCGGCGTCGATATCCCGAAACGTAATGAGAGCAACAGATTGATGCAACTTTTCAACAAACCGGCATCCGCTTGCGATCAGTTTCGTGAAGTTGCGAGAGCGGTTTGCTCATTCGCCTGCATTCGGCGGTGCGGTGGACGATGTCGCGGCGTCGCCGTGCGGCCGTTGCCGCCGCCATCGCCGTCGCCGTCGCCGTCGCCGTCGCCGAAATGGAGGAAGGAGCGGATGCCGCCCCGGCCGCGACCGCCCGACACGCCGCCGCACGCCCGGAAGTTCCTACATTTCGTCGAGAGGGCCGGTAGGGCGCGGGGAGTCAGCGGGGCGCGGGGGCCGTCGACGCGCGCACGACGAGCTCGGGCGCGAAGAACACCTCGTCGCCGATCGCCGCCTCGCTCGACATCTGCCGCATGAGCAGCTCGATGACCATGCGGCCCATCGCCTCGATGGGCTGGCGCACGGTCGTGAGCGGCGGCTCCGTGCAGTTCATGAGCGCGGAGTCGTCGTAGCCGATGACGGACACGTCGTCGGGCACGCGGAGTCCGGCGCGGCGCACCGCACGGATCGCGCCGAGCGCCATGGGGTCGCTCGCGCAGACGATGCCCGTGACGCCCGCCGCGAGCAGCTTCGTGGCCGCCGTCTGTCCGGACTCGAGCGAGTAGAGCGAGTGCACGATGCGGTCGTCGCCCAGCTCGAGGCCGTGCCGCTCGGCCATGCGCACCGCGGCGGCGTGCTTGCGCTGCGAGGGGACGTGGTCGCGCGGCCCGAGCAGGATGCCGATGCGCTCGTGCCCGAGCTGCAGCAGGTGCCCAAGCGCCTGCTCCATCGAGGTCGCGTCGTCGCACGACACCGTGGCGAAGCCGAGGCCGTCGATCGGGGCGTTCACCAGCACGGTCGGCAGCTTGAGCTCGACGAGCCGGTCGTAGTGGTCGTGGTTCACGTCGGCCTGGGCGTATGCGCCGCCCGCGAAGATCACGCCCGAGACCTGCTGGTGGAGGAGCAGCTCGACGTAGTCGGACTCCGAGATGCCGCCGGCGGTCTGGATGCAGAGCACGGGCGTGTAGCCGTTCTGGGCGAGGCCGCCGCCGATCGCCTCGGCGAGCGCGGGGAAGATCGGGTTCTGCAGTTCGGGCATCACGAGGCCCACGAGGCGGGCGCGCTCGCCGCGCAGCTTCGTGGGGCGCTCGTACCCGAGCACGTCGAGGGCGGTGAGCACCGCGTCGCGAGTCGATGCCGAGACCCCGGGCTTGCCGTTCAGCACGCGGCTGACCGTGGCCTCGCTCACCCCGACCTTGCGCGCGACATCCGCGAGTCTTCTCGACATGCGGCCATGCTACGTCAGCGTGCGCAAGAACTCGACAAGCGCGTGTACGGGGAGAACCGCTTGTCAAGGGCTTGTCCGAGGCCGTTCGGTCGCGTCAGCATCTGACCATGGGATGGGCGAGCGGGTGCGCGCGCAGCCGGCAAGGACGGCGCCATCCGGTGCCGACCGGCCCCGCGGCATCCGGATGCCTCGTGCTCGCTGCCGCGCTGCTGCTCACCGGCTGCACGAGCGCCGCCGCCACGATGGAGCAGGCCGTCGGGCAGGGCGTCGCCGCGGTCGAGACCGCGCGGCTCGTGGTGGAGCAGGAGCTCGATGACCGCACGTTCACCACGACCGCGAAAACGACCCTCGGGGACGCGAGGCGCGAGCTCGTCGGCGCGGCGACGACCGTGTCGGAGACGGATGTCTCAACCGAGACGGATGCCGCGTACCGCGACGAGGTGCTGGCCGCCCTCGGTGACGGGCTCGACGCGGTGAACGACGCGCGCGCCGCGCTGGGCGGCGTCGGCTCGCTGGACGCCACCGTGCCGCAGCTCGAGGATGCCGCCGACGGGCTGGAGGACCTGGAGGGCGGACCGTGAAGAACCTCTTCGCCGTCGCACTCGGCGTGCTCACGGCGATCGGCGGGTTCGTCGACATCGGCGATCTGGTGACGAACGCCGTCGTCGGATCGCGGTTCGGGCTCGGCCTCGCCTGGGTCGTCCTGGTCGGGGTGGTGGGCATCTGCATCTACGCGCAGATGTCGGGCCGGGTCGCCGCGGTGAGCGGCCGGGCGACGTTCGAGATCATCCGGGAGCGCCTCGGCCCCCGCGCGGGCCTCGCGAACCTCGCCGCGTCGTTCCTCATCAACCTGCTCACCGTCACCGCCGAGGTCGGCGGCGTCGCGCTCGCCCTGCAACTCGCCACGAGCGTCGACCCCGGCTGGTGGATCCCGGTGGCGGCGTTCGGGGTGTGGATCGTGATCTGGCGGGCGCGCTTCGAGTTGCTCGAGAACGTGACGGGACTGCTCGGGCTCACCCTCATCGTGTTCGCCGTGGCGCTGTTCATGCTCTCGCCCGACTGGGGTGAGCTGGCCGGCCAGGCCCTGCAGCCGGGTCCGCCTGCCGACGAGCCGGTCGCGACGTACTGGTTCTACGCCGTCGCGCTGTTCGGCGCGGCGATGACCCCCTACGAGGTGTTCTTCTTCTCGTCGGGGGCGATCGAGGAGAAGTGGACGGAGAAGGACCTCGCGAAGTCGCGGCTGAACGTGCTCGTCGGCTTCCCGCTTGGCGGGCTGCTCTCGATCGCCATCGCGGGTTGCGCCGCGGTGGTGCTGCTGCCCGCGGCGATCGACGTGACGAGCCTCAGCCAGGTCGTGCTGCCGGTCGCCGAGGCCGGCGGCAAGATCGCCCTGTCGTTCGTGATCGTCGGCATCCTCGCCGCGACGTTCGGCGCGGCGCTCGAGACCACCCTGTCGAGCGGCTACACCCTGGCGCAGTACTTCGGCTGGTCGTGGGGCAAGTTCCGCAAGCCGGCGAAGGCGGCGCGGTTCCACCTCTCGATGATCGTGTGCCTCCTCATCGCGGTCGCCATCCTCGCGACAGGGGTCGACCCGATCCTCGTCACGGAGTACTCGGTCGTGTTCTCGGCGGTCGCGCTGCCGCTCACCTACCTGCCGATCCTCATCATCGCGAACGACCGCGAGTACATGGGCGACCGCGTCAACGGTCGCGGCATGAACTTCGTGGGCCAGGTGTACCTGGTCATCATCCTGGCGGCCGCCCTGGCCGCCATCCCCCTGCTCATCATCACGGGAGCCGGCGCATGAACGACGAGCACGACCACGACCACGACCACGACCACGAGCACGAGCACGAGCACGACCACGACCACGACCACGACGGCGGCGCGGGGCGACGGATGCCGCGGCGCGACCCGCGGGCGCCACGGGGGCGCGTGCTCGACGCCCACCTCCACCTGCTCGACCGCCAGGTGCTCGATCGCGAGGGCGTTCCCGTCACGACCGTCGACGACCTCGAGCTCGACGGCATCGAGCCCGGAGCGCGTATCGAGCCCGGCTCACCGCCCCCCACGCTCACCGCCATCCTCACCGGCCCGCAGCTCCTCACGCGGCTCTTCGGCGGCCACGCGCCGGCGGCGCGGCGCATCGCGATCCCGTGGAAGCTCGTGTCGGCGGTGGGCACGACCGTGCGGCTCGGGGTGGACGCCGACTCGCTCGACGCGTCGTGGGTGGAGCGCTGGGTCAGCCGGCACCTCATCGGCCGCATCCCCGGAGGCCGTCATGATCCTGAGTGACCTGCTCGGCAGCGACGCGTTCGACGCAGACGGACGACGGCTCGGCGCGATCCTCGACGTGCGGCTCGAGATCTCGGGCGCCCCCGCACAGCTCCTCGCCGAGACCGTCGTGACGGGCGTGCTCGTGAGCTCGCACAGCCGCTTCTCGACGTGGGGGTACGAGCGCCGCGGCGAGGACGGCCCGTTCCTGATCGCGTGGCTGCAGCGCTGGTTGCATCGCGGGTCGTTCCTCGTGGCCTGGGACGACGTGGAGCTGGTCGACGTCGGGCGAGTGGTGTTCCGCGCCGGGTACGAGCAGCTGGATCCGATGCTGCCCCGGGCGCCCAGGGAGGCCTGATGCCCAGCGAACCGGATAACCCGGTTACTCTCTGCATCCGGTGTCGTCAAGGCCTCGCCGCTCCGTGCCCACGCGCGTAGCGTCCCGAGGAGCGGACGCCCCGAAGCATCCGCTCGCACGGAAGGAGCGACACCATGGAACAGTCGATCGGTCGGGACACCGAACCGACGACCCGGCCGGACGCGCCCGAAGCCCGGCAGACCGAACCCCGGCAGTCCGAGGCCACCGACGCCGTCGACCCGATGGCCCACACCCCCGAGGTGGACGCCGACATCCAGCGCCGCCTGCGCGACCTCCCACCGTCGAGGTACCGCGACGACACCGGCATCACCGACCTCGACGAGCTGCAGCGCCACATCGACCCGCTCGATCCGCGACAACCGCGCCGCCCCACCGACGACCCGCTCGACCCCGAGCGCGACGCGGACTGAGCGGGTCGCCCGCTCGGTCCCGCAGCGGTCTCAGTCCGCCGGCCGTCTCAGCCCGCCGGGCGCGTCAGCCCTTCAGCCCCGACGACGCGACGCCGTCGATGATCTGCCGCTGGGCGACGAAGAACACGATGATCATCGGGATCGTCGTGATCACGCTCGCCGTGACGATGATCTCCCAGTGCCACTCGCCGCCGAACCCGAAGGCGTCGACGAGCGACTTGAGACCGCGCGGCACCGTGAAGGTCGCGGAGTCCCGCAGGTAGATGAGCGCGCGCATCAGGTCGGTCCACACGGCCTGCACCTCGAACACGAGCACCACGGCGAGCGCCGGCTTGCAGAGCGGCAGCGCGATGCGCCAGAACACCCCGAACTGGGATGCCCCGTCGATGCGCGCCGCCTCGAAGAGGTCGCGCGGCAGCCCGAGGAAGAACTGCCGCAGCAGGAAGATGTAGAACGCGCTGCCGAAGAGGTTGCCCGCCCACAGCGGAGTCAGCGTGCCGACCTGGCCCAGTCCGTTCCAGATGAGGAACGTCGGGATCATCGTGACGGCGCCGGGGAGCATCATCGTCGCGAGCACAAGGGCGAACAGCGCACCCCGCCCGCGGAACCGGAAGTAGGCGAACCCCCACGCCACCATGGCGCTCGAGAAGGTCACCGTCACGGCGGCCAGCACCGTGACGATGACGGTGTTCATCAGCCAGAGCCCGAGCGGCGCCTGCTGCCAGACCGTCACGTAGTTGTCGAACGTGAAGGTGTCGGGGATGAGCTTGTTGTCGAAGACCTCCGTGCGCGGCTTGAACGACGCGCTGACGAGCCACACGAACGGGTAGATGAAGATCACCCCGAGCAGCGCGAGTGCGATCCACGCGAAGACCCGACTCGCGCGCGTGCGCGGGCGTCGTCCGCCATCACGCAGTGCGGCGGCATCCGTCGGCGGCACCGTGGTCGCGGCGGCGGCCACCGCAGCATCGCGCCTGGGGGCGGGAGCGGCGGCGCCCCCGACGGGCAGGTCGACATCGACGCCGGTCATCGGTCCCCCTCGTAGTAGACGAATCGGCGGGACACGATCAGCTGGATCGCCGTCACGATCATGATGACGACGAACAGCCCCCACGCCATCGCCGACGCGTAGCCCATGTTCAGGAACTCGAACGCCTGCTGGAACAGGTAGATCGAGTAGAAGAGCGCGGCGTCATTGCTGTACGTCGTGTTGCCCGCGCCGAAGAAGGCGGTGTATGCCTCGTCGAACGTCTGCAGCGCCGCGATGGTGTTGACGATGATCACGAAGAACAGCGCAGGGCTGATCATCGGCAACGTGATGCTGAACGACGTGCGCCAGAAGCCGGCGCCGTCGAGCTTCGCCGACTCGTAGAGCTCGGTCGGCACGTTCCGCAGGGCGGCGAGCAGGATGATGATGGACGCGCCGACGGTCCACAGCGACATCAGGATCAGGCCCGGCTTCACCCACGCGGGGTCCGTCGTCCATGCCGGACCGTTGATGCCGAACCAGCCGAGCACCGTGTTCAGCAGCCCGTTCTGGCCGTTGAACAACAGCAGGAAGAGCACACCGACGGCGACCGGCGGCGTCATCTTGGGGAGGAAGAACACCGTGCGGAAGAATCCCGACGCCCGTCCCGCGCGATCGAGCAGGAGCGCGAGCGTGAGCGAGACGATGACGTAGAGCGGCACCTGCAACAGCGTGAAGAACACCGTGTTGCCGAGCGCCAGCAGGATCTTCGGGTCGGAGGTCATCTCGACGTAGTTGTCGAATCCGACGAAGTTCGGGTTGTTGATCACGTCGTAGTCGGTGAGCGACAGGTAGCCGCTGTAGAGCATCGGCCACGCCGTGAAGACGACGAACCCGATCATCCAGGGGCTGAGGAAGAGCAGCGCCGACAGGACGTTCCGCCGTCGCGCCCGACGGCGACCCCGCTCGCGCTCGCCCGGGGCGGCGGAGTGCTCCTGCACTCGGCCGCCCGGGCGGGCTGGGGCGATGGTCACTTTCCGCCGCCGTCCTCGAGCTTCTTCCAGCCCTCGTCGAGCGCCTTCTGGGCGGTCTCCTGCGCCTTGCCGAGCGCCTCCTCGGGGGTGGCCTGGCCGTTCAGCACGCTGTTCACCGCGTCCTGCATGGCCTGCTCGAACTCGGCGTCGGCCGGGTTGGCGGGCAGCGACACCGTGTTGTCGTTCGCCTCGTACATGGCCGCGATGCCCGAGTCCCACGGCTCGCCGCCCGATGTCACCATCTCGCGGATCTGCTCGTCGGCGGTCGTGTTGCCGGTGAGGATGCCGGTGAACGGCTTGCCCTCAGCCTCACGGGCCTCGATGCGGGCGTCGGCGGCGACCTTCCAGGCGTCGACCGACGTCATGGCCTTGGCCCATCGGCACGCGGCCGCGGCGTTCTTGGTGCCGGACGGGATCGCCCACGCCGAACCGCCGGCGAAGGCAATGGGGTCGCCCGACGTGGTGCGCACGGTGTCGAACGCCATCGGGGCATCCGGCGACACCTCGTTCAGGACGTTGATGTACCACTGCTCCATCGGCATGGCGCCGAGCACGTTCGTGGCGAACTGGTTGCCCTCGCCGAAGAAGTCGGCGGAGTCGCGGAACGCCTTCACGGCGCTGAAGCCGCCCTGGTCGTCGTAGATGCCGACCGCCCAGGTCAGGGAGTCGATCGCCTCCTGCGAGTCGAGGCTCGCGGTCTTGCCGTCCTCGGAGAGCAGCGATCCGCCGGCGGCCGCGACCCAGAGCGGCAGGAACTCGGGCAGCTTGGAGTCGACGCCGATGACGCTGAGTGAGCCGCCGTCGGATTTCGTGAGGGCCTTGTTCGCCGCGGTCATCGCGTCGCGATCGGAGCCGTTCACGTCCTCGATCCTGAGCCCCGCGGCCGACAGGAGGTCGGCGTTCGCCATGGTGACCTGCACCTGGTTGAACTCGGGGATGCCGTAGATCTTGCCGTCGAGGGTCACCTGGCCGACGGCGGACTCACGGAACTGTTCCATGTCGATGCCCTCGCCGTCGATGCAGCGTTCCAGCGGGATGATGGCGCCGCGGGCGGCGAGCGAGCCGACCTGGTCGCGGTCGGCGTAGAGCAGCTCCGGCGGCTCACCGGATGCCACCGCCGAGAGGAACTGCTGGATGTCGAGGTCGCCCTCGATGAGCTTCACCTTCACGTCGCCGAGCTCGCCCTCGGCGTATTCGACGCGAGAGGTGGCGACCTCGTCGACGCCCGAGAAACCCATGACCGAGAGGTCGCCGCTGAGCTCGGCGTCGGGGTCGTAGTCCGCATCGTCGGAGGCCGCACCGCCGGTCCCCACCGCGCATCCGCTGAGCGCCAACGCGGTTGCGGCAGCGAGCGCCAATCCGATTCGAGCACGATGCATGGTGAGCCTCCGTTTCGGGTACCGGCTCATGACCGGTTCACTCGTCACGGTAGGTATCGAGCAGCGCTTCTCGTCAGGGGCTTGACAGAAGCGCTTCCCGAACAAACGTCTCTTGATCAGGGCTTCAAGATGACTTTGATGCAGCCGTCCTCCTTGTCTCGGAACTTCTCGTACATCTCGGGTGCCTGCTCGAGCGGCACCCGGTGCGTGGCCAGGTCCTCCAGGCCCAGTGGATCGGACGGGTCCTCGGCGAGCGGCAGGAGCTCGGGAAGCCAGTGGTGCACGTTGCACTGGCCGAACCGCATCGTGAGCTGCTTGTCGAAGACCGTCATGAGCGGCATCGGGTCGAGCGAGCCCGCGTACACGCCGCTGACCGAGACGGTGCCGCCCCGCCGCACGAGGTCGATGGCGAGGTCCAGCGCCGCGAGCCGATCGACTCCGGCGTTCATCATGAGCGGCTTCGCGAGCCCGTCGGGCAGCACCCCGACGGCGGCCTGGGCGAAGGCGGTGGCCGGGTTGCCGTGCGCCTCCAGGCCGACCGCGTCCACCACGCCGTCGGGGCCGCGGCCCTCGGTCGCATCGCGGATGACGGATGCCACGTCGTCGTCGAGATCGTGGACGATCGCGCCGTGGCGCTCGGCCATGAGCCGGCGCTCGGGCACCGGGTCGACCGCGTGCACCGTGACGTCGTGGTGGCGTGCGATCCGCGACACGAGCTGCCCGACCGGGCCGAGGCCGAGCACGGTGAGGGTGCCCCCTGGCACGACCCCCGTGTAGCGGAGCCCCTGCCACGCCGTCGGCAGGATGTCGCTGAGGAAGAGGTACCGCTCGTCGGGCAGGTCGCGGCCGACCACCTGCGCATTGGCGTCGGCGCGGCGCACGCGGAGGTACTCCGCCTGCCCGCCGGGCACCGACCCGTACAGCTCGGTGTAGCCGTAGAGCTGCGCCCCGGTGCCCTGGTCTCGGTTCTGGGTGGTCTCGCACTGCGTCGTCAGGCCGCGCGCGCACATGAAGCAGTGCCCGCACGAGATCACGAAGGGCACGACCACGCGATCGCCGACGGCCACCCGGCGCACCTCCGAGCCGACCGCCTCGACCACGCCCATCGTCTCGTGCCCCAGGATGTCGCCGCGGTGCAGGAACGGGCCGAACAGGTCGTACAGGTGCAGGTCCGACCCGCAGATGGCCGTCGAGGTGACGCGGACGACGGCGTCGGTCGGCTCGGCGACGGTCGCGTCGGGAACGTCGACGACCCGGACGTCCTTCGTGGCATGCCAGGTGAGTGCTCTCATGCCACGTTCCTACGCGGCGGCCCTCGCCGGAGGCAGGGGGTTGACGCCATCGGGCCCCCTCCCCGGCGGGCGCGCACGCCGCGTGTCGACGGGGCCCGGCGGCGACTAGAGTCTCGGCATGGGCAAGTTCATCTACAACTCGTCAGCGCGCGAGATCGACATCGACGACCGCACCCTGGCCCACCTGCGCGTCGCGATCCTCAACAAGCTGCGGCGGTCCGAGAGCTTCTCGATGACGTGGGAGCACGGCGTCGAGAACGGCAGCGGTCGCACCACCATCTGGCTGCACGAGTCCATCCCGCTGCAGTTCGTGTTCAGCGGCAATCGCACGCCCAAGCTCAACAAGCTGTGGATCGAGCAGCTCCTGCTCTCGGCGAACAGCACGTCGGGCCTGCAGTTCGTCCCCGAGCCCGCCGAGGACGAGCCGATCGACGCGGACTGACCCGCCCGAGCACCTCCGCGCCCTGATAGCAGGAGCCCATCCGAGCGGCAAGCCCCTCGTGACGGCACGCGCGCATTCCTACCGTGGAACGGGGCACACGACCGTGCCCGGAACGGAGGACCGGATCATGAGCACGACCCTGACCGCGTCGACCGAGGTCGACGTTCCAGTGCGCGTGGCATACGACCAGTGGACCCAGTTCGAGTCGTTCCCCGAGTTCCTCGGCGGGGTCGACCGCGTCACCCAGCTGAGCTCGACGATGACCCACTGGGTCGTGTCGATCGGCGGCGTGAAGCGCGAGTTCGATGCCGAGATCGTCGACCAGGTGCCCGACCGGCACGTGGCCTGGCGCAGCGTCGACGAGGAGGTGCTGCACCGCGGGAGCGTGAGCTTCACGGCGCTCGGCGCCGATCGCACGCGCATCGACCTCGAGATCGAGTGGGAGCCCGAGGGCTTCGTCGAGCAGGCCGGCGCCGCGCTGCAGCTCGACGACCTGCAGGTCAAGAGCGACCTCAAGCGCTTCAAGGAGTTCATCGAGGGTCGCGGCGCCGAGACCGGCGCGTGGCGCGGCGAGGTGCACGAGGGCGAGCGGACGGACCGCTCGGGCAGCGGCGTCGTCTGACGTGACAGGCGGGCGGATCGACTCCACGGACCCGCTTCGCGAACGGATGACGGGGCGCAGCCCCTCGCGGGCTGCGTCTCGTCATGCCGTCAGTCGACCGCCTCGATCTGGGTGATCACGAACTGCTGCTCGGCGAGCGTCAGCCGATCGGGTGCGGTGCCGCCGGTCAGCGACACGATCTCCGCCGCCGTCTCGGCGTCGAGGTCTGCCTCGAGTCTGGCCAGCAGTCGATGCTTGGCCTCGATCGAGAGCTGCGGCCACCAGCGTTCGATCTCCGCGCGAGCTGCGGCATCCTGGGAACTGCCCATCTCTGCTCCTCCTCCGGCGCTCCGCCGCGGTCGAGCTCGTTCGACTACGCGGGCTGGGTCTCGTTGTCGACGTCGACCTGCTGCACGTCGACGCCGACCTGCACGGGTTGGCCCGGCACCGTGGCGATGGGCTCGCTGTCGAGCTGCTCGGGGATCAGGCGGATGCCGCCCGTGCTGTTGGCCGATCGCATGAGCTCCTCGATCCAGCTGCGGCTCAGCTCGGGCGCCACGGGCTCGTCGAAGACGAACCGGAGCGGGATCGAGGGGTGCAGCCAGAGGGTGCTGCGGCCGCGGGGCTGGTCGTCGGCGTGCTGCCACGACAGCGTGAAGCTCTCGCCTCGACGCAGCTTCGTCGTGATCGCGATCTTGAGGTGCGCGAGTGCCCGGTCCTCGATGCCGATCGGGGTGCCGGAGTCGCCGTAATACAGGGTGCCCACGGCATCAGCATACGTCGCGGCGGCCGTTCCGGCACGCCGGAAACGTTCGGAGCGGGCGGCCCGAGGGCCGCCCGCTCCTGTGAGAGGTCTCGCGATGGGATCAGACCGTGCGACGACCGCTGAGGTAGCGCACGAGGAACACGATGGCCGCGATGACCAGCAGCACGATTCCGACCCACAGCAGGAAGTTCAGCGTGGGCACGACGCCGCCCGTGATGAGCAGGATGATCGCGATGACGGCGAGGATGGCGACGAGGATGTTCATGATCTCTCCTTCGTGTGATCCGCCCCGTGATCGACGGGCGCGGACTCCGGCGCCGCCGTTCCGGGCGGCGCCTTCGGGACGCGGGTACGTCCATGCCATCAACGTAGGGCCGCCCGCGGTGCCGCGCACAGGGGTTGACCGCCCTTCGCGCCGAGTGCTAATCGAGGGGGAATCCGCGGAAACACGGGCTTCGCGGCATCCGATCGACTGTCAACCCCCTGACTCCCGCCGGGCCCGCGCGTAGCGTGACTGCGGTCGAAGGGGGCGAACAACCATGCTCGATGAGCAGCTCATCGATCCCACCACGAAGCACACCACCGACCCGTTCCCGCGCCAGGAACAGGTCCCGCCCGGGCTGACCGAGGCCATGGCCCCGCTCCCCGACCACGGCGAGCAGAGCTACCGTGGCAGCGGCCGCCTGGCGGGGCGGCGTGCCCTCATCACGGGCGGCGACTCGGGAATCGGACGGGCCGTCGCCATCGCGTTCGCACGCGAGGGGGCGCGTGTCGCGATCTCCTACCTGCCGAGCGAGCAGTCCGACGCGGAGGAGACCGGCGACTGGATCGCGGACGCCGGCAGCGACCCGCTGCTGCTGCCCGGCGACCTGCGCAGCGAGCAGCACTGCATGGACCTCGTCGA
Source organism: Agromyces humi (assembly GCF_009720255.1). Taxonomy (GTDB): domain Bacteria; phylum Actinomycetota; class Actinomycetes; order Actinomycetales; family Microbacteriaceae; genus Agromyces; species Agromyces humi. Next base: position 13,163 of record NZ_WJSP02000032.1, read on the forward strand.
GCACACCGAGCAGGCGTTCGGCGGTCTCGACCTGCTCGTGCTGAACGCGGCGCACCAGCGGAACCGGAGCGGCATCGACGAGCTCCGCACCGGTGACTTCGAGGACGTGATGCGGATCAACCTGTTCGCGCCGGTGTTCCTTGCGAGAGCGGCCGTGCCGCTCATGGACGCCGGCTCGAGCATCATCACCACGACGTCGATCCAGCGGTCCGACCCGTCGAGCGCGCTGGTCGACGCCGCGATGACGAAGGCCGCGCTCGTCGCGTTCACGACCGCGCTCGCCGAGGAGCTCGGGCCACGCGGCATCCGGGTGAACGCGGTGGCGCCGGGCCCGATCTGGACGCCGCTGATCCCGTCGAACGGCTGGCCCGACAAGCTCGCAGGGTTCGGCCGGGACACGCCGCTCGGCCGGGCCGGCCAGCCCGCCGAACTCGCGGGCGCATACGTGTACCTCGCGTCGGACGACGCGTCGTACGTCTCGGGATCCGTGCTGCCGGTCACCGGCGGGCGCGGGGGCTGAGGCCGCTGAGGAAGGAGAGGGAAACCATGCCCGGACGCAAGAACTCGTCGCTGAAGGACCCCGAGCTCTACGAGAAGCTCCGCGACGACGGCGCCTCCAAGGAGAAGGCCGCGCGCATCTCGAACGCGGCGGCGAACCAGGGACGCAGCGCCGTCGGACGCAAGGGCGGAAAGAGCGGCGACTACGACGACTGGACCGTCGAGGAGCTGAAGAAGCGGGCCAAGGAGATCGGCCTCACGGGCTACAGCGGCAAGCGGAAGGCCGAGCTCATCTCGGCACTGCGGAACCACTGAGCCGCCGATGCCGCGCCTCAAACGGGTGACGCCTTACGTCTCACCGGGATTCGCCCGGGTGGGGCGCGGCCGCGGGTTCGCCTACGTGCACAGCGACGGTGGCCTGGCCGGTCGAGCCGAGCGGGCGCGCATCGGCGACCTGGCCATCCCCCCGGCATGGAAGGACGTGTGGATCGCGGAGGCCGAGAACGCGCACATCCTCGCCGTCGGCGTCGATGCCGCGGGCCGGCGCCAGTACCTCTACCATCCCGTCTGGCGCGAGCAGCAGGACCAGGAGAAGTTCCTGCGGATGACCGCGCTCGCCGGCGTGCTGCCCGGTGCCCGGCGCACCGCGCTCCGCGACCTGGCCCTGGAGGCCCTGCCGCGCGAACGCGTGCTGGCCGCGGCGTTCCGCACCCTCGACCTCGGCGCGATCAGGATCGGCTCGGAGGAGTCGCTGGCGGGGTTCCGCAACCGCGGCCTCACCACCCTGCTCGTCCGCAACGCGGCCCTCGACCCGCCCGAGACCGTGCGGTTCCGGTTTCGGGCCAAGGGCGGCATCACGCAGAACCTCCGCGTGCACGACGCCGCGCTCGCGACGTTCGTGGAGCACAACTCGGAGCGGTCGCCCGCGTCGCGCCTCTACGCCTGGACGGACGGCCGACGCATGCGCGCCGCGATCGCGACCGACGTGAACGACGACATCCGAGCCCGCACCGGCGGCGACTTCACGGCCAAGGACTTCCGCACCCTGCGCGGCACGATCGAGGCGGCCGACCGGCTCGCGCAGCTCGGCGTGGAGGGCACGGCCCGCGCGCGGTCGCAGGCCATCAGGGAGGCGATCGTGCACGCGAGCGAGGTGCTCGGCAACACCCCCACCATCGCGAAGGCGAGCTACGTCGACCCGCGCGTGCTCGAGGCGTACGAGCATGGCCGCGTCGTCAGCCTGCGCGGCGCCCGCGAGACGGCGCTGCTCGCGCTGCTCGTCGACGACGCGTGAGCCTCAGGCCGCGGCGAACGGCTGCGTGACCGGCTCGGGCACCTGGGTGTCGATGTGCTCCTCGACGAGCGTGATGCCGCCGCTGCTGTTCGCCGACCGCATCAGCTCCTCGACCCAGTCGCGGCTGAGCTCGGGCGCCTCGCGCTCGTCGAACACGAATCGCAGCGGGATCGTGGGATTCACCCAGATCGTGCTGCGCCCGCGGGGCTGGCCGTCGGGGTGGATCCACGACAGGGTGAGGCTCTCACCCCTGCGGAGCTTGGCGGTGATCGCGAACTTCACGTGCGCGAGCGCGCGGTCCTCGATGCCGATGGGAGCTGCCGACTGGCCGTAGTAGAGAGTGCCCACGCACGAAGCGTACCCGGGACGGGGGCCACGGATCACGCTTCCCGAATGACGTCGTCGGGCAGCTTGTCGGGCCGCAGTCCTCGCCAGCGCGGATGCCGCGCCACGCCGGTGCTGGTCCACTCGCCGAACTCGATCTCGCCGACGACCTCGGGTCGTACCCACACCGCGTCGGCGGCGTCGAGGGGCGGCACCTCCACGAACGGGGGCGTCGACTGGACGAGTCCGTCGAGCCGCGCCAGCAGCCGATCGAGCTCGACCTCGCGGAATCCGCTGCCCACCCGGCCCGCGTACTCGAGGCCGTGCTCACCGGGGATGCCGACGAGCAGCGACCTGATGCGGCCGAGGCGCGTGCCGCTGCCCTTGCGGTAGCCGCCGATCACGACCTCCTGGGTGCGGGTGAGCTTCAGCTTCAGCCACGCCTCGGTGCGCACCCCCGGCTGGTACGTCGAATCGGTGCGCTTCGCGACGAGGCCCTCGAGGCCGAGCCGGCGGCTCTCGGCGAACGCCTCGGCCGGGGTTCCGGATGCCGCGGCCGGCAGTTCGACCGGCACGCCTCGCCGCGGGCGGACGAGCCGTTCGAGGAGCTCCCGTCGGCGGTGGTACGGCAGCTCCATGACCGAGGAGCCCGCGATCTCGAGCACGTCGAAGAGCAGGAGCCGCACGGGGACTGCGGCCATCACGCGCTCCACCTCCCGCGGACGCGCGAGGTTCATGCGCTGCTGCATCCGCTCGAAGCTGGGGCGGCCCTGGTCGTCGAGGGCGACGATCTCCCCGTCGACGAGCGCGTCACCGCGGAGGACGCGCGGCAGTCCGGCCAGTTCGGGGTAGGTGGCCGTGACGTCGTTGCCGCGTCGGCTCAGCAGGCGGATGCCGCCGCCGTCGGCGCGGGCGAGCACCCGGATGCCGTCCCACTTCCACTCGAGCGCCCAGTCGCCGCCGGCGACCTGGCCGAGGGTGCCCGACGTGGCGAGCATCGGGCGCACGAGGATCGGCTCCACCTCGTGCGGGGCGTCATCGTCGAGCTCGGCGAGCTCGGCGCGCTCGTCGGGCTCCGCGGGTTCCGCCGGCGCTGTGGCATCCGTCGTCGCCTCGGCCGTGGTCTCGCTCGCGTGCCGCGCCTTCGACGACGGGCTCCAGTGGCCCGGGCGCTGGTCCTTCATGCGATGCGCGAGCCAGTTGCTCTTCTCACCGGAGCCCTCGGTGCGGATGAGCGCCAGCCGCACCCGCCCGCCGAGCGGCCCGCCGGGACGGCCGTCGAGGTCGACGATCACCTCGTCGTCGCGCCACTTCTCGGTCTCGTACGTGCCGGTGTCCCAGATGGTCATCGAGCCAGCGCCGTACTCCCCCGCGGGAATGGTGCCCTCGAAGGTGGCGTACTCCATCGGGTGGTCCTCGGTCTGCACCGCGAGGTGGTTCACGCCCGCGTCATCGGGGATGCCCTTGGGCACGGCCCAGCTCTTCAGCACGCCGTCGCGCTCGAGGCGCAGGTCGAAGTGCAGCCGCCGCGCATGGTGCTCCTGGATGACGAACCTGGGGTCGCCGGTCGACGGCTGCCCCCAGCTCGACGACGGCATCGGCTCGGGAGTGACCCCCGTCTTCCGCATCGAGAGGTACTCGGCCAGCGGTCCCGGACCGGTGCCGGCCGCCGCCAACGGCGCGATCGGGTCGACGCCCTCGGCCACCCGGGCGAGCACCTCGTGCACGTCGAGCTGGCGCAGGCCCGGGTCGTCGAGCTCGTCCCAGGTGCGCGGCGCTGCGACCGTCGGCGTGGGACGGCCCCGCAACGAGTAGGGCGCGATCGTGGTCTTGTTCTGGTTGTTCTGGCTCCAGTCGATGAGCACGCGACCCTCGCGGAGCGTCTTGCGCATGCTCGACACGATGAGGTCGGGGTGGTCGGCCTCGAGCGCCCTCGCCAGCTCGTGCGCGACATCCGACACCTGCTGCGAGGTCTGCGACCCGTCGAGGGCCGCGTACAGGTGGATGCCCTTGCTGCCGCTCGTGACCGGGAACGCCTCGAGCCCCATGCCGTCGAGGATCGCGCGCACGAGCCGGGCGACCTCCGCGCACTCCAGCAGCCCCATGCCCGGCCCGGGGTCGAGGTCGAACACCATGCGATCGGGATTGCCGCGCGAGCCGTCGGGCGCGAACCGCCACTGCGGCACGTGGATCTCGAGCGATGCCTGCTGGGCCAGCCACACGAGGGCCGCCCGGTGATCGATGATCGGGTAGGTCTTCGGACCGTCGGAGTGCTCGATGACCCCCCGGCGCATCCAGTCGGGGGCGTGCTCGGCGAGGTTCTTCTCGAAGAACACCTGCCCCGGGGCATCCGTCGTGCCGACGCCCTGCACCCAGCGCTTGCGCGTGACCGGCCGGCCGATCACGAGCGGCACCATGACCGGGGCGATCTCCGCGTAGTAGGAGATCACCTCGCCCTTGGTCATGCCGGTCTCGGGATACATGACCTTGTCGAGGTTCGTCAGCCGGAGTCTCCGGCCGTCGACCTCCACGAGCTGGCGGGTGCCCTCGGCCATGCTCCCCATCTTGCCCGGTCGGCCCGCGAAGTGACGCGAATCGACCATCGTGACGCGAGGAAGGGCGATTCGCGTCACCTCGCGGGGCCACGGGCGGTCGCCCGCGAATGCCGCAAGGGCTACCGCGCAGCATCCGCTCGGGTGTCTACTGGTGTGATGCGAGCCGTCTGGAAAGGGGCGGTCACATTCGGCCTGGTCAATGTGCCCGTCAAGTTGTACAGCGCCACCGAGGATCACGACGTGTCCCTGCATCAGGTGCACGACGCCGACGGCGGGCGCATCCGCTATCAACGCGTGTGCGAGATCGACGGCAAGGTCGTCGAGTACAAGAACATCGACAAGGCCTACGACGACGGCGAACGCACGGTGATCATCACCGATGAGGACCTGAAGTCGCTGCCGGCCGAGCGCAGCCGGGAGATCGAGGTCGTCGAGTTCGTGCCCACCGAGCAGGTGGATCCGATCATGTTCGACAAGAGCTACTACCTCGAGCCCGACTCGGCGTCGAACAAGGCCTATGTGCTGCTGCGGCGCACGCTGGAGTCGACGGACAAGACGGCGATCGTGCGCATGGCGCTGCGGCAGAAGACCCGCCTCGCCGCGCTCCGCGTCTACGGCGACGTGCTCATGGTGCAGACGCTGCTCTGGAGCGACGAGGTGCGCGAGGCGAAGTTCCCGTCGCTCGACGAGCCCGTGAAGATCTCCGACAAGGAGCTCGACCTGTCGAAGCAGCTCGTCGAGAGCCTCGTGTCCGACTTCGAGCCCGACCAGTTCGTCGACGAGTACCAGGCCGAGCTGCGCACGCTCATCGCGGCGAAGCTCGAGCAGGGCGACGCCGTCGACACGGCCGCGACGTTCGGTGAGCAGCCCGAGGAGGAGGAGGGCGGCGAGGTCATCGACCTCATGGAGGCCCTGCGTCAGTCGATCGCGTCCAAGCGGGGCGGGTCATGCCGGACTGCGTCGTGTGGGAGAAACTCGACGCTGACAACGTCCCGGGAAACCCCTGGCGCGGTGTGCCGAACTACAACGGGTACCAGGCGGATG
>NZ_WJSP02000320.1 GCF_009720255.1 Agromyces humi
CCGGACGGCCTCGACACGAAGGTCGGGGAGGAGGGGATGAGCCTCTCGGGCGGGCAGCGACAGCGGCTCGCGCTCGCACGCGCCGTCGCGGCATCCCCCGCCGTGCTCGTGCTCGACGACCCGCTCTCTGCCCTCGACGTGGCCACCGAGGCCCGGGTCGAGGCGGAGCTGCGGGAGGTGCTCGCGTCGACGACCGCGCTCATCGTGGCGCACCGCCCGTCGACGGTCATGCTCGCCGACCGGGTGGCGCTCCTCGAGGACGGGCGGGTCACCGCCGTCGGCACGCACTCCGAGCTGCTCCGCGAGAACGCGCACTACGCCTTCGTCATCTCCAGCCTGGAGGACGAGGAGAAGCGGGAGGCCGCACAGGCATCCGGCATCGAACCCATCGCACGGGAGACCGAACCCATCGCACGAGAGGAGGCGACCCGATGAGCACCGTCACGGGCGTCGAGGGCGAGGAACGCCACGACTTCACGAAGGCCGAGTCCAAGCAGATCCGCCAGCGCTCGCTGCGGCTGCTCGGCTCGCTGCTGCACCCGGTGCGCGCCCGGCTCTGGGTCACCATGGCGATCGTCGTCATCTCGACCGGGGCGCAGGTCGCGGGGCCGGCGCTCATCGCGTACGGCATCGACCAGGGCCTGCCCGCGCTCATGGCGGGCGACTGGATGCCGGTCGGCTTCGCCGGCGTGGCCTACCTGCTCACCGGTGCGGCCGGCGCGTTCCTCATCGCGTGGTACATCCGGCTGTCGGCGAGGATCAGCCAAGCGGTGCTGCTCGACCTGCGCACGCGGGTGTTCCTGCACACGCAGAAGCTCTCGCTCGAGTTCCACGAGTCCTACACGTCGGGCCGCATCATCTCCCGGCAGACGAGCGACCTCGACGCCATCCGCGAGCTCCTCGACGAGGGCATCAACCAGCTCGTGCGCGGGGCGCTCTACATGTCGTTCACCGCGGGCGCGCTCGCGCTGCTCGACTGGACCTCGGCGCTCGTGCTCCTCGCGGCGCTCGTGCCGCTCACCGTGCTCACGCGGTGGTTCCAGGTGCGGTCGCAACGACTGTTCCGGCGTTCGCGCGTCGCCAGCGCGTCGCTGATCGTCCACTTCGTGGAGTCGATGACCGGCATCCGCGCCGTGCAGGCGTTCCGCAAGGAGCAGCGCAACGAGAAGGAGTTCGGCCGCCTCGTCGAGGACTACCGCGACGTGAACGCCAAGGTCATCCAGCTGTTCGGCATCTACGATCCGGGCCTGCTGCTGATCGGCAACGTCTGCGTCGCGGCCGTGCTCGTCGTCGGCGGATTCCGCGTGGTCGACGGCGGCATGGAGGTCGGCGTGCTGCTCGCGGCACTGCTGTACACGAAGCGGTTCTTCGACCCGATGGAGGACATGGCGATGTTCTACAACGGCTACCAGTCCGCGGCATCCGCGCTCGAGAAGATCTCGGGCGTGCTCGAGGAGGAGCCCAGCGTGCCCGACCCCGCGCGCCCGGTGGACCTCTGGAACGCCGACGGGCACGTGCGGTTCGAGCGCGTCGAGTTCGCGTACACGCCCGACCGGGTCATCCTGCCGAGGTTCGACCTCGACATCGCGGCCGGCCAGACGATCGCGCTCGTCGGGTCGACGGGGGCCGGCAAGTCGACGCTCGCGAAGCTCATCGCCCGGTTCTACGACCCGAGCGACGGGGTGGTCGAGCTCGACGGGATCGACCTGCGGCAGCTGCACCCGAAGGACCTGCGCCGCGCGATCGTCATGGTCACCCAGGAGGCGTACCTGTTCTCGGGGTCGGTCGCCGACAACATCGCGCTCGGCAAGCCGGACGCGACGTTCGACGAGATCGTGGCGGCCGCTCGTGCGGTCGGCGCCCACGAGTTCATCGAGGGCCTCCCGAACGGCTACGACACCGACGTGAACAAGCGCGGCGGCAGGGTCTCGGCCGGCCAGCGGCAGCTGATCTCGTTCGCCCGGGCGTTCCTCGCGAACCCCGCGGTGCTGATCCTCGACGAGGCGACGTCGTCGCTCGACATCCCGAGCGAGCGCGCCGTGCAGGAGGGGCTGCAGTCGCTCCTCGCCGACCGCACGGCCGTGATCATCGCGCACCGCCTGTCCACCGTGGCGATCGCCGACCGCGTGCTCGTCATGGAGCACGGACGCATCGTCGAGGATGGCGCGCCCGCCGACCTCATCGGCGGCTCGGGGCGGTTCGCCGCGCTGCACGCGGCCTGGCGCGACTCGCTCGTCTAGCGGACCGAGCCGATCAGCCCGAGCGGAGGCGGTTCGCACCGGGGGAGGGCGATTCGACGGGATCGCACCTTCCCCGGTGCGAATCGCCTCCCGGCGCGGGCCGGAGGTCAGGCCGGGACGACCACGACAGGCGTCGGCGTGATGCCGTTGAAGGAGGTGGCCGTCGCGGCCGTGTAGGCGCCCATCATCGGGCTCACGAGCAGGTCGCCCTCGGCAAGGGCGGGCAGCGGCAGTCGCCGGGCGATCACGTCCACGCTGTCGCACGTCGGTCCGGCGAGGGTGACGGGGACGCGCGCGCGATCGTCCGCGCGGCTCGCACCACCGGGCTCGCCGCGCTCGCCGCCTATCGCGCCCCCGAGCTCCGAGGCCGCGAACACGAGCGCGTGCACGTCCTCGGCGGGGATGTTCGAGTAGGCGCCGTAGACCCCCTGGTCGAGGTACGCCCACCGGCCGTCGGCGCGCTCGGCGACGCCGATCACCCGGGTCACGAGCGTCATCGCGGGCGCCGAGACGAAACGTCCGGGCTCGATGAGGATGCGGTATCGGTCGGGAACGCCGTCGAGTGCCGAGCGGATGCCGCGAGCCAGGTCCGCGAGCGACGGCACGGGCTCGTCGTACGCCACGGGGAATCCGCCGCCGAGGTCGAGCGTGTCGAACCGGACGTCGAACGCGGCTTCGAGCCGCCCCATCAGGGCGAGCGTCCGGCGGATGGCGTGCGCCCACGGCGCGGCCGACGCGGTCTGGCTCCCGACGTGGAACGTGAATCCCGCCACACGCAACCCCTCCCGCAGGCACTGCGCCACGAGGGGAGCCGCGTCCTCGGGGCGCACCCCGAACTTCGACGACAGGTCGGACTTCGCAGCGGAGTTCGGGTACGACAGGCGCACGAGCACCGCGACATCCGGTGGCAGGCCCCGGAACTTCGCCACCTCGGCGGGGTTGTCGACGACGAACGTGCGGATGCCGCGGAGGTACGCCCCCGTCAGGTCGGCGACGGTCTTGACGGGGTGCGTGTGCAGGCAATGCGCCGTCGCGATGCCTGCGCGCTCGAGCAGGTCGATCTCGCCGCGGGACGCGACCTCGAAGCCCGCGCCGAACGCGTCGACCGCGCGGATCACCGCCGGATGCGGCAGTGACTTCGTCGCGAAGTGCACGCGGGCCATGGGCAGCTCCCGCCGCAGCGCGAGGAGCTGCGTCGTCACGCGGTCGGGGTCGAGCACGAAGAGCGGGCTGCCGTGCTCCCGCACGAGCCCCGCGAGGTCGATGCGGTCGGCGTAGGCGGCCAACTCCCGCCGCACGAGCTCGCGGTGCGAGGCGGGCCGGCCCACCGCGTCGCGGGTCGTCGTCCCCGTCGCGCGTCCGATGCGCGTCGCGAGGCGTCGCGACCGGTCCGCCATGGTGGTGCTCATCTCAGCGCCCCTTCCGGCTGTGATTCGGAGCCGAGGCCGGTGGCGGATGCCTCGAGGACGGATGCCTCGAGAGTGGATGCCTCGGCGACGGCTGCCTCGGCGACGGCTGCCCCGGCGACGCGTCCCTCGTCGGGCAGGATGACGCGGCGGCCCGTCTCGAGCGAGACGATCGCGATCGCGTAGAAGACCGCGTCGGCGGCGAGCTTGCCCGCGAACCAGGCGAGCGGATGCGCGCCCCAGGCCGCGGCGGCCGCCCAGAGCAGCACCGGGCGCACGAGCAGCGAGTCGACCAGCTCGGCCGGACCGAACTCCGCCGCCACCGAGCGCGCGGCCAGCCAGGTCGTCGCCCAGGCACGGGCGGCTCGGCCGGTGAGGCGGCTCACGCGCCGGGAGCGGGCGTGGCCGCGCACGGTCCGCACGACGACGAGCGCGTAGTAGCCCACGTTCTCGCCGACGGTGCCCGCGACGGCCGCGACGACGAGCGACCCGGTCAGGCCGGATGCCACGACGACCATCGCATCCGCACCGTGATGTTCGACGCCTCGGGGAACTCGGGATACCACCGGTCGAGCGTGTCGTCGAGGCCCACGTCGAGTTCGGGCTCGCCGATCACCTGCAACATGACCGTGCCGACGATGGTCTT
>NZ_WJSP02000321.1 GCF_009720255.1 Agromyces humi
CGGCCGCCGGTGGCTGAAGAGGCCACCCGGCTCAGCCGTGCCGGTCGACGGGTGCGACCGCGAGCGGGGCCAGCCGCAGGGAGCGCACCTCGGTCGTGCCGCCGACCGACTCGACCGAGAGGCCGTTCGCGCCGGGCGCCCCGAACACGAGGCTCGAGAGGGACGACTCCCCGCCGTTCACGAAGACCTCCACGGATGAGGCGTCGACGACCACGTCGAGGGTCACCACGCCGTCGCGCAGGGGAGCGGGTGCCGAGCGCACGGCGCGGTAGGCATCGGGCATGGAGGCCGCGGCGGCATCCGCGTCACGGGCGACGAACGCCGTCCCCGACGCGAAGTCGACGCCGACCGCGGCGAACGAGCCGTCGCCCTCCTTCACCCGGAACCGCACCTCCGATGCCGGGTCGTCGGGGTCGGGAGCGACCTCGACGCGCAGGCGGTAGGCATCCGACTGCGGCTGCGGCAGCTCGGCCGAGGCGGCGGGATCGAGGTCGGCAGCTGAACGCGGTGCCGCGGCATCCGTCACCCGCAGGCCGCGCCGTTTCGCTGCCTCACCCTCGAGCGACTCGAGGCCCGCGACCGGGCTCGAGACCAGCGTCGGCCGGCCGTCCACGGTGCGTAGTGCGAGCTCCCGCACGAGGGAGTCGGCGCCGCCGTGCCAGTCCTCGGTGGGCAGGTCGCCGGCGTACGCCCAGTTGTTGAGCCAGCCGATCGCGTAGCGCGTCGCGAGACGGTCGGACTCGGACCGGCGCGGATCGTCCCAGGTGACGGCGGCGTAGAAGTCCGCGCCGTGGTCGAGCCACGCCGGCTCAGCGGCATCCGTGGTGAACCGTTCGCCGTCCCAGGCGCCGGTCCAGTATGCGGTGCCCGTGGTCTTGCCGTGCTCGGCGCCGTTCACGCCGGCCGCGAGCACCCAGGTGCTCCTCGCCGGATCGCCGTCGACCGACATCCGGAACAGGTCGGGGCACTCGAGGATGCCGAGGTCGTCGCGCTCGAAGGCGGAGCGGTAGGTCCAGTCCCTGAGGTCGGGCGACGTGTAGAAGCCGATCTTGTGGCCCTCGGCGAGCACCATCAGCCACTCGCGTCGTTCGTCGTCCCAGACGATCTTGGGATCGCGCCAGTGCTCGGCGCCCGGGTTGTCCATCACGGGATTGCCGTCGAACGGCTCGAATCGGAAGCCGCCGTCGGTCGAGACGAACAGCGACTGGCGCTGCACGCCGTCGGCCTGCTGGGTCATGATCGCGATGACCGCGCCGCGGCCGAAGCCCGCGGTGTCCTCGGTGTCGACCACGGCGCTGCCGGTCTCGATGTCGCCGAGCCCGTTCGCGTACTTCTCGATCGCGACGCCCTCCTCGCGCCAGTGCACGAGGTCGGTGGAGGTCGCGTGGTACCACTCGGTGCCGTTCCCCTCGGGGTAGTCGGCGTTGTAGAGGTAGTAGTAGTGCCAGCGTCCGTCGAGCCAGAAGGGGCGCTGCGGGTCGTTCATCCACCGCTCCTCGGGCGTGAGGTGCACGGCCGGACGGTAGGTCGACCAGTCGTCGGGTCGCGTGAAGTCACGGCCGGCGTCGGGACGGTCGGATGCCTCGGGCGTCGCGTTCGGCGGTGCCGTCGGCGGGGTTCCGGGGCCGGGCGCGAGCACGACGGCCAGCACCGCGGCGATGACCGCGGCGGCAGCCAGGGTGGTGGCGGCCACCCAGGTGCCGGGTCGGCGACGCCATGGTCGCGGATGCGCGGAACCGCGTCGCTTCGCGGGTGTCGTCGCGCCCGGCGGAGAGCCGGGTCGTGGTGTTCGGTTCATGATCCTCCGTCGTGGGTTCGCGCATCGCGCGATCCGTCCGTCGGGCCTGCGAAGGCGGTCGGGTCGGATCGGCGGTGCGCCTTCGCAGCGGTGTTCGGTGGGAGGAAGCGCAAGCGCCACTCGAGGAATCACGGGCCACGGTACGGGCAACCAAATCGATTTGCAATTTCTGCCGGGCGAAACCGTAGCGTGGAAGCGCGACCATCGGTGCCAGGCTGCTGATCGGGGAATTTCCATGCGAATGCACGGGGTGAAGCACCGACATTCCAGACTTGACAACGTTGTCAGTCGGCGCATAGCTTGCTGTTCGGGGGAAGCACGAACGCCACGTTCTCGACGACCGGCCAGGCATCAGCCGGCGGTCTTCACGAAAGCGAAGAACGTGAACATCACACACGCTGCTCCGCGCAGCCACGACCAGCGCGGTCACGCCATCCGACCCGGTGAGCTCAGGCGAGCCACCCGGTCGCACCTCGACTCCCGACCGCTCGGCTGACACCCGACGGCTCGGATCGGACGGATGCGCGACCGCGGCACGCCCGCACGCGGCATCCGGCCGCCATCGCCGCCACCGGCGGCCCAACCCACCCTGGAACAGGAAGGCGACAGACATGTCGACACCCACCCGGCGCATCACGCGCCCGCTCATCGGAGGGATGATCACGGCCGGTGCCGTGCTCGCCACCCTCTTCACCGGCACGGCGGGAGCCGTCGCAGCGCCCGACGACCTGCAGCCCGGCCCCGAGCCCACGGCGCACACGCAGGAGGCGTTCGCGCCCGAGTCCGACTTCACCGCGAAGTGGACCCGTGCTGACGCCCGCCAGCTCGCACGGCTCTCGGACCCCGAAGCGCCCTCCCGTGAGAACTCCATGCCCGCGGCGCTCACCATGCCGACCGTGCCGCAGGACTTCCCCGACATGTCGAACGGCGAGGTCTGGGTGTGGGACACCTGGCCCCTGACCGACGAGGACGGCAACCAGTACAGCGTCAACGGCCAGGAGATCATCTTCTCGCTCGTGGCCGACCGCAGCCTCGGCTTCGACGACCGCCACGTGTTCGCGAAGATCGGCTACTTCTTCCGGCCGGCCGGAATCCCCGCCGACGAGCGCCCCGAGAACGGCGGCTGGACCTACGGCGGCCTCGTCTTCAAGGAGGGCGTGACCGGGAAGATCTTCGACGACCAGTCGTACAGCCACCAGACCCAGTGGTCGGGCTCGGCCCGCATCGACAAGGGCGGCAAGATCAACCTGTTCTTCACGGATGTCGCGTTCTACCGTGACGCCGCGGGCAACAACATCAAGCCGTACGACCCGCGCATCGCACTGAGCGTCGGCAAGGTGCACGCCAACAAGCAGGGCGTGCGATTCACCGGCTTCGACACGGTGACCGACCTGCTCCAGGCCGACGGCACCTACTACCAGACCGGCGAGCAGAACGAGTTCTTCAACTTCCGCGACCCGTTCACCTTCGAGGACCCGGCCCACCCGGGTGAGACCTACATGGTCTTCGAGGGCAACTCGGCCATGCCGCGCGAGTCCGCGAGCTGCGACGCCGAGGACCTCGGCTACCGCGAGGGCGACCCCTACGCGGAATCCGTCGAGGCGGTCAACGCCTCTGGCGCGCCCTACCAGATCGGCAATATCGGCCTCGCCAAGGCGAAGAACGACGAGCTCACGGAGTGGGAGTTCCTGCCCCCGATCCTCTCGGCCAACTGCGTCACCGACCAGACCGAGCGTCCGCAGTTCGTGTTCAAGGACGGCAAGTCCTACCTGTTCACGATCAGCCACCGCGGCACGTTCGCGAACGGCATCGACGGCCCCGAGGGCGTCTACGGCTTCGTCGGCGACGGCATCCGCAGCGACTTCCAGCCGCTCAACGGCGGCTCGGGTCTCGCGCTCGGCAACCCGACGAACCTGAACTTCGCCGGTGGCCAGCCCTTCGCTCCCGACTACAACCAGCACCCCGGCCACTTCCAGGCGTACTCGCACTACGTGATGCCCGGCGGCCTGGTGCAGTCCTTCATCGACACGATCGGCACGCACGACGACTTCGTGCGCGGCGGCACCCTCGCCCCGACCGTGAAGATGGACATCCACGGCGACACGACCAGCGTCGACTACTCCTACGGCAACGGCGGGCTCGGTGGCTGGGCCGACATCCCCGCGAACCTGGACGTCAACTCCGGCGGCAAGGTGAAGTAGGCGAGCGGGCGCTGGTCATCCGATCAGCGCGAGATCGACGGATGCCCCGGGGCCGACCGCCCCGGGGCATCCGTGCGTCCTCGGCTACGGCCCCGTCGTGCTCGGGGCGGTCCGCTCGGCGCGGGAACCGAGCGCCGACTCCAGCACCGCGCGGCGCGACATCCGCCGTCCCCGCGCGATCCGGCGACGGATCACCTGCACCACCACCAGCCCGACCAGTCCGAGTACGACCCCGGTGACGCACGCCCAGACCAGCCAGCCGAGACCAGCT
>NZ_WJSP02000322.1 GCF_009720255.1 Agromyces humi
GCGGGGCGGATGCCGCGTCGAGCTCACGCGGGCCGGCGTCGATGCCCGTCACGGTGGTGGTCGCGCCGCCGGGGAACACCTGCACCCGGTCGCCGAGGCGCACGGTGCCCGAGGCGATACGTCCGGCGAAGGCACGGTAGTCGCGGAAGCGCTCGGGGTCGGCGACGTCGGGTGCCAGCGCGCCCTGCGGCCGGATGACGAGCTGCACCGGCATCCGCAGCGCCTCGAGCTCGGTCTCGAGCTCGTCGACCGACGGCAGGGACTCGAGCAGCTCGAGCAGGCTCGGGCCGTCGTACCAGGGCGTGTTCGGCGAGCGGTCGACGACGTTGTCGCCGGCCAGCGCCGAGACGGGGATGACGTGCGCCTCGGGCAGGCCGAGCTCGCGTGCGAGGGTGGTGACCTCGTCGGCCACCGACGTGAAGGCCGCCTCGGAGTAGCCGAGCAGGTCGATCTTGTTCACCGCGACGATGACGTGCGGCACGCGCAGCAACTGCACCACGGCGAGGTGGCGCCGGGTCTGCTCGAGCACGCCGTTGCGGGCGTCGACCAGCACGACGACCGCGTCCGCCGTGGTCGCGCCGGTGACCATGTTGCGCGTGTACTGCACGTGGCCGGGGCAGTCGGCGAGGATGAACGACCGCCGACCGGTCGAGAAGTAGCGGTAGGCGACGTCGATCGTGATGCCCTGCTCGCGCTCGGCGCGCAGGCCGTCGGTGAGCAGCGCGAAGTCGATCGCGCCCGGCTCGCCGCCGAAGCCGCGCTCCGCCGACGTGCGGGTGACCGACTCGAGCTGGTCGGCGAGGATCGCCTTCGAGTCGTGCAGCAGGCGGCCCACCAGGGTGGACTTGCCGTCGTCGACCGAACCGGCCGTCGCGAAGCGGAAGAGGGCGTCGCCCACGCGTGCGTCGCTCATCAGAAGTACCCGTCCTTCTTGCGGTCCTCCATGGCGGCCTCCGAGATGCGGTCGTCGGCCCGGGTCGCGCCGCGCTCGGTGAGCGTCGACGTGGCGACCTCCGCGACGACGTCGGCGACGGATGCGGCATCCGATTCGACCGCGCCCGTGCAGCTCATGTCGCCGACCGTGCGGTACCGCACGGTGCGACGCTCGACGACCTCGTCGGGCCGCGCGGGCGAGACGTCGGAGACCGCGCGCCACATGCCGTCGCGCCGGTAGACCTCGCGCTCGTGCGCGTAGTACAGCGGCGGGAGCTCGATGCCCTCGCGCTCGATGTAGCGCCACACGTCGAGCTCGGTCCAGTTCGAGATCGGGAAGGCGCGCACGTGCTGGCCGACGGTGTGCCGGCCGTTGTAGAGGTCCCAGAGCTCGGGGCGCTGGTTGCGCGGGTCCCACTGGCCGAACTCGTCGCGCAGGCTCAGGATGCGCTCCTTCGCGCGGGCCTTGTCCTCGTCGCGGCGTGCGCCGCCGAAGACGGCGTCGTGGCGGCCGGCGGCGATGGCGTCGAGCAGCGGCTGCGTCTGCAGCGGGTTGCGGGTGCCGTCGGCGCGCTCCTGCAGGCGGCCGTCGTCGAGGTAGTCCTGCACGGCGGCGACCTCGAGTCGCAGGCCCAGGCGCTCGACCGTGCGGTCGCGGAAGTCGATGACCTCGGGGAAGTTGTGGCCCGTGTCGACGTGCAGCACGGGGAACGGCACCTTCGCCGGCCAGAACGCCTTCGCGGCCAGGTGCAGCACGACGACGGAGTCCTTGCCGCCCGAGAAGAGCAGCACGGGCCGCTCGAACTCGGCGACGACCTCGCGGATGATGTGGATCGACTCGGCCTCGAGGGTGTCCAGCGCGTCGAGGCGCGTGCTCGGTGCGAGGGTGTCGGTGACGCTCATAGGTGCAGCCCGCATTCCGTCTTGGCGAGGCCGGCCCAGCGGCCCGACCTCGGGTCCTCGCCCGCGGCGACGGGCTTCGTGCACGGCTCGCAGCCGATCGAGGGGTAGCCGTGCGACATCAGGAGGTTCACGGGCACCTGGTGGGCGCCCGCGTGGTCGAGGAGCTCGTCGAACGTCCATGCCGCGAGGGGGTTCACCTTCACGAGGCCGTTGCGCTCGTCCCACTGCACGAGGGGGGTGTTCGTGCGGGTCGGCGCCTCCTCGCGGCGCACGCCCGTGAACCACACCTCGTAGCCCGACAGCGCCTGCTGCAGCGGAGCCACCTTGCGGCGGGCGCAGCAGAGGCCGGGGTCGCGGGCGAACAGCTCGGCGCCGAACTCGGCGTCCTGCTGGGCCACGGTCTGCTCGGGCAGCACGTCGACCACGCGCACGTCGAGGGCGCGGGCGACCTCGTCGCGCGTCACGTAGGTCTCGGTGAAGTGGTAGCCCGTGTCGAGGAAGAGCACGTCGACGCCCGGCAGGTCTGCCGCGACCACGTGCGGCAGCACGGCGTCGGCCATCGAGCAGGCGACGGCCGCGGCATCCGACCCGAAGTTGCGGGCAACCCACGCGATGACCTCGGCGGCGGATGCCTCGTGGTCGGTGAGGCTGCCGAGCTCGGCGTCGCCCGCCTCGGCGAGGGCGCGCAGCTCGTCGTGCGACCGCAGGGTCGCGGCCCGCGGTGCCAGGGACACGCTCACTGCAGGGCCTCCTCGTCGGCTCGGTGCGCCCATTCGGCGAACGTCTCGTCGGAGGCGCTCTCGCGCTCGGCGAGGAAGCGGCGCACGACGCGCTCCACGTAGTCGGCGAGCCCGTCGGCCGTGACCTTGAGGCCGCGCACCGTGCGACCGGTGCCGGCCTCCTCGCGGGTGGCCGAGGCGAGCCCGCCACCCAGGTGCACCTGGAAGCCCGGCGTCTGGCCGCCGTCGCCGTCGGGGAGGAGCTGGCCCTTGAGCCCGATGTCGGCGGTCTGGATGCGGGCGCACGAGTTCGGGCATCCGTTCACGTGCAGGCTGATCGGGTGCGGCAGGTCGATGCCGGCGAGCCGCTCCTCGAGGGCGATGACCGCGTTCGTCGCGGTCTGCTTCGTCTCGACGATGGCGAGCTTGCAGAACTCGATGCCCGTGCAGGCGATCGTGCCGCGCCGGATGAGGCTCGGCCGCGCCTGCAGCCCGATGGCGTCGAGCTCGGCGATGACCTGCTCGACGTCGGCCTCCTCGATGTCGAGGAGCACGAGCTTCTGGTGCGGCGTCGTGCGCAGGCGCCCCGAGCCGTGACGCTCGAGCACGTCGGCGATCGCGGTGAGGATCGACCCCGACACCCGCCCGACGAACGGGGTGACGCCGATGTAGAAACGTCCGTCCTTCTGGCGGTGCACGCCCACGTGGTCGCCCTGCGTGAGCGGCTTCGGCGCGGGAGGGCCGTCGGGCAGCGCGGCGCCCAGGTACTCGGTCTCGAGCACCTCGCGGAACTTCTCGGCGCCCCAGTCGGCGACGAGGTACTTGAGGCGGGCCTTGTTGCGCAGGCGGCGGTAGCCGTAGTCGCGGAAGATCGACGTGACGCCGAGCCACACGTCGGGCACCTGCTCGGGCGCCACCCAGGCGCCGAGGCGCACGGCGAGGTGCGCCGCCGTCGAGAGGCCGCCGCCGACCCACAGGTCGTAGCCGATGCCGAGCTCGGGGTGGTCGACGGCGACGAACGCGACGTCGTTGATCTCGTGCACGACGTCCTGGCTGGGGTGGCCCGTGATCGCCGTCTTGAACTTGCGCGGCAGGTTCGCGAGCTCGGGGTCGCCGATGTAGCGGGCCGTGATCTCGTCGATCGAGGGCGTGGGGTCGATGAGCTCGTCGGCGGCGATGCCGGCGACGGGCGAGCCGAGCACCACGCGCGGCACGTCGCCGCACGCCTCGGTGGTCGAGAGGCCCACGGACTCGAGCCGGCGCCAGATCTCGGGCACGTCCTCGACCCGCACCCAGTGCAGTTGCACGTTCTGCCGGTCGGTGAGGTCGGCCGTGTCGCGCCCGAACTCGGTGGAGATGCCGCCGATCACCCGCAGCTGCTCGGTCGTCAACTGCCCCCCGTCGATGCGGACGCGGAGCATGAAGTACTCGTCCTCGAGCTCGTGCGGCTCGAGCGTGGCGGTCTTGCCGCCGTCGATGCCCGGCTTGCGCTGCGTGTAGAGGCCCCACCAGCGGAAGCGGCCGTGCAGGTCGGTCGGGTCGATGCTCGCGAACCCGCCGGCGGCGTAGGTCGACTCGATGCGCTCGCGCACGGCGAGGCCGCCGTCCTCCTGCTTCCACACCTCGTTCGGGTTGAGCGGGGCGGTGCCGTCGACCTTCCACTGCCCGTGCGGGCGGGAGGCGGGGCGCGGCGGACGGGCGGGGC
>NZ_WJSP02000323.1 GCF_009720255.1 Agromyces humi
CGGTCAGCGCCGATCCCGAGGTACTTCGTGCGGTGCAGTTCGATCTCGATGTCGGAGCTGACACCCCACGTCTCGGCGAGATCGCGGTGCAGGACGAGCACCTCTCCGCTCCGCCGGTACCGTCGGTGCAGCCCGTCTCGGCACCGGCGATCGGCGCCGGCGTGGGGGCTGCCGCGGCTGGCATCCCGTCGCGGCCCGATTCCGGCATGCCGGTCATCGCGAAGCCGCCGATCCGCAAGCTCGCCAAGGATCTCGGGGTCGACCTCTCGCGGGTGATGCCGACCGGCCCGATCGGCGACGTCACCCGCGACGACGTGATCCGCGAGGCGAGCCAGGCGAGCGTGTTCCGCAATATCCAGACGCCCGAGGCGCCCGCCGACCGCGAGACCCGGATCCCCGTGAAGGGCGTTCGCAAGGCCATCGCCGCCGCGATGGTGCAGAGCGCATACTCGGCGCCGCATGTGTCGGTCTTCGTGGATGTCGACGCCAGCCGCACGATGGAGTACATCAAGCGACTGAAGGCCTCCCCCGACTACGCCGGCGTTCGCGTGTCGCCCCTGCTGATCATGGCCAAGGCCATGATCTGGGCCGTTCGCCGCAACCCGTCGGTCAACGCGCAGTGGACCGACGAGGAGATCATCGTCAAGCACTTCGTGAACCTCGGGGTCGCCGCGGCGACCCCGCGCGGCCTGCTCGTGCCGAACGTCAAGAACGCGCAGGCGATGACCATGGTCGAGCTCGCGACGGCACTCGAACAGCTGACGCTCACGGCCCGGGAGGGCAAGACCCAGCCGGCCGAGATGCAGGGCGGCACCATCACGATCACGAACATCGGGGTGTTCGGCATGGACACGGGCACGCCGATCCTGAACCCCGGCGAGGTCGCGATCGTCGCGCTCGGCACGATCAAGCAGAAGCCATGGGTCGTCGACGGCGAGGTGCGCCCGAGGTTCGTGACCACGATCGGGGCATCCTTCGATCACCGCGTCGTCGACGGCGACGTGGCGAGCCGCTTCCTGGCGGACGTCGCCTCCATCATCGAGGAGCCCGCGCTCCTGCTCGAGTGACGCCGGTCAGAACCGGATCTCGTAGATGATCGAGTCGTCGCTGCGACCCGTCTCGACGAGCCCGGCGTTCTCGAGCACGCGTCGCGCCGGAAGGTTGGCGATCTCACACTCGGCGCGGGCGGACAGGGCGCCGGTCGTTCGCACGAGCTCCACCACGGCGATCACGGCGTGGAGGGCGAGCCCCTGCCCGCGCACCGCCGGAACGAGGCCGAACGCGAACTCGACGGAGCCGTCGGTGGCCGGCGGTCCGAACACGTTGACGCCGCCGATCGTCGCGCCGTCGTGCGAGCGGCGCACCAGGTGGGGCCCGAAGGGCGTCGGGTCCCCCGTCTCGCGCACCGCCCGGACGTACTCGCGCAGGAGCTCGGGCTCGTCGGTGAAGGCGTAGCCGCCCTCCCACCCGTCGTGCGGGTCGACCTCGCCGGAGAGCAGTCGCTCGGCGTCGGCGACGGTGAACGGATGCAACGTGAGAGGGGCCGTCGTCGTATCCACGTGCTTCATGCTCGCACGTCGGTGCGACACTCGCCGCATCCGTCCACAGGCGCTCGATGGATCGTCACGAACCGTTCACGCGAACGCCGCCTGCCCCGGGCGCTACATGGTTTTGACAATCATTATCAATAGCGGATAGCCTCGGAACATGGAAACCCGGGGAGCCGCCGCACGACGTCGACTGCGCACGGCGCTCGCATCGGTCGCCCTGGCAGGCGCGGGTGCGCTGCTGCTCTCGTCATGCGCCGGCCCCGCGGCATCCGAGGAGGGAAGCGGCGGCCGCCCGTCGATCGTGGCGACGACGACGCAGGTGGGGGACTTCACCCGCGAGCTCGTCGGCGACGGCGCCGAGGTCACGCAGCTGCTCGCGCCGGCGCAGAGCGCTCACAGCTTCGATCCGTCGGCCGCCCAACTCCTGGCGCTGAGCGAGGCCGACGCCCTCGTGGTGAACGGTGCGGGCCTCGAGAGCTGGCTCGACGACGCGGTGAGCGCCTCGGGCTTCGACGGCGTGCTGATCGACGCCAGCACCGGCATCGAGCTGTACGGCACCGATGACCACGATCACGACCACGCAGCGGATGCCGGTGACGAGCACGCGAGCGACGAGCACGCCGACGAGGCGCATGCCGACGAGGCATCCGCTCATGAGGGCCACGACCATGGCGCCGGCAACCCGCACATCTGGACGGATCCGGCGCTCGCGGCGCACATGGTGGAGACCATCGCCGCGGGGCTCGCCGAGGTGCCGGGCATCGACCCCGCCTCGGTCGACGCGAACGCGGACACGTACGTCGCGAAGCTCGACGCCCTCGACGCCTGGATCCGCGAGAACGTCGACACCGTGCCGGTCGCCGACCGGCTGCTCGTCACCAACCACGACGCCTTCACCTATTTCATCGACGCGTACGGGCTGACGTTCGTCGGCAGCGTCATCCCGAGCTTCGACGACAATGCGGAACCGAGCGCTGCCGAGATCGACGCGCTCGTCGAGAGGATCCGGGCGACGGGAGTGCGGGCCGTGTTCTCCGAGGCGTCGATCTCGCCGAAGGCCGCTGCCACCATCGCCCGCGAGGCCGGCGTGACCGTGTACTCCGGTGACGACGCGCTGTACGGCGACTCGCTCGGTGTCGCGGGGTCGGCCGGCGAGACCTACCTCGGCAGCCAGGTGCACAACGCCACCCGTATCCTCGAGTCGTGGGGCGTCACGCCTTCCCCGCTTCCTGCGCTGCTGCAAGGATGACCCCATGACCGAGTCGCCCGTGCTGCGCCTGAGCGGTGCCGCCTTCACCCATCCGGGCGGCTCCGGGGTGTCGGGGCTCGACCTCGACATCGCGCCCGGCGAGGCGGTCGCCCTGATCGGCCCCAACGGCGCCGGCAAGTCCACGCTGCTGAACGGCGTCCTCGGGCTCGTGCCGCTCACGGCCGGGACGATGCAGTTCGCCGGTGGAGACGAACATGCCCGGAACGGCATGATCGGCTTCCTGCCGCAGTCCACCGAGCTCGACGGAGACTTCCCCATCAGCCTCGAGCAGGTCGTGATGCAGGGCCGGTATCGACGCCTCGGCCTGTTCAAGTGGCCCGGTCGGGCCGACCGCGGGGCAGTGAACGCCGCGCTCGACGCCGTCGGCCTGGTCGAGCTCGCGAAGCGTCCGTTCGGCGAACTGTCGGGCGGCCAGCGCCAGCGGGGCCTCCTCGCGCGGGCGCTCGCGGCGCAGCCGCGGCTCCTGCTGCTCGACGAGCCCTTCAACGGGCTCGATCAGGCCAATCGCGACGCGCTCATCGCCACCATCCGTGCGCTGAAGGCGACGGGCGTGGCGATCCTCGTGTCGACGCACGACCTCGAGCTGGCCCGAGTCGTCTGCGATCGCGTCGTACTCGTCAACGGCACGCAACTCGCCTTCGGCCCCGTCGACGACGTGCTCACCCTCGGCAACGTGCAGGAGTGCTTCGAAGGCGTCGAGGTCGAGATCGACGAGCACACGCTCGTCGTGCCCGGCCACGAGGGTCACTGATGCCGTACTCGGCATATTCGCTCGATGACGCGGGTCCGTGGTGGGGGAGTGGTTGCAGGTGAGCCTCGGTGACGCACTGTTCTCGGCCTTCACCGTGCCGTTCATGGCCCGGGCGCTGCTCGTCATGCTCGTGCTCGCGGTCGTCGCGGGTGTCGTCGGCGTGCTCGTCAACCTGCGCGGGCTCGAGTTCATCAGCGACGGGCTGACGCACGCCGTGTTCCCGGGGCTCGCCATCGGCTTGGCGGTGGGGGGCACGGCCGGGCTCCTCCCCGGCGCGGCCATCGCCGCACTGGCCGCGGCGGTGGTGCTCACGCTCCTCGACCGGGCGGGCGTGACCTCCGACGCCGCCATCGCCATCGTGCTGACGGCCGCGTTCAGCGTCGGCGTCATCGTCGTCTCGCGCAGCGATGACTACGCCGGCGAGCTCGAGGCGCTGCTCTTCGGGCGGGTGCTCACGATCCCGCCCGACGAGGTGCTGCCCCTCGTGGTCGTCTGCGCCGTCGCCCTGCTCATCGTCGGCCTCACGATGAAGCAGCAGCTCTTCCGTGCGTTCGACGATCGAGTGGTAGGCGGCGGCGGGCGGACCGGCCAGCTCGTCGATGAGGGTGAGGCGCTGGTCGATGAGTTCGGCCCCGAGGTCGACGAGGCGTTCGTCCCAGATGTCGAGGGTCGGCAGCC
>NZ_WJSP02000324.1 GCF_009720255.1 Agromyces humi
AGATCAGCTCACCGAGCTCCGTCCCGTCGAGCGAGGGCCGCGAGCCGGGCGCCGAGCACGATGCGCCCGCGCGCGTCGCGCACCGTCAGTCGGTGGTGCTCGAGCGTGCGGAGCAGCCGGTACGCGACCGAGCGGTGCACGCCCAGGCGGCTCGCGAGCTCGTCGATCGTCAGCGGCTCACGGGCGTCGGCGAGGATCTCCAGCATCCGGATGCCACGGGACAGCGTCTGCGACTGCGGCGCGGCAGCGGTCTCGTCGGCCATCGTCGCCCCCTTCGTCGCCGCCTGCGGACGCGTTCGAGTCCGCGGCATCCGTGTCGATCAGATCGTGAACGACGCGTTCGATCATAGAACGGGCCGGGCGTGCTGACGGGCGCCCAAGTGCCTTGGATTGCAAGAGGATCGTTCGATATCAATTGACAAACGATAGGTACTGCGCGAGAGTCGATCCATGTTGAAGCTCGACCGCGTGATCGTCCCGCTCAAGGTGCTGCTTGTCCTCTTCTTCGCCGGCCTCGTCGTCGCCGAGTTCCTCAGCGTCCCCGGCGAGTTCATGCAGATGGCCCGCGAGGTCCGGCCCGAGTTCGTGCACATCCCGTGGTTGATGCTCGCCTTCTCGATCCTGGTCCTGGTGGCGGTGCAGGTGATCCTCGTCTGCATCTGGCGCCTGCTCGACATGGTCAGGACCGACCTGATCTTCAGTCGGCAGGCGTTCGTCTGGGTGGATGTGATCGTGTGGACGATCGCCGCCGTCTGGACCCTGATGCTCGGCGTCTTCGGCTACCTCGTCGCGTTCATCTACTTCACGCCCGAGATCCGCGACCCCGGGATCCCGATCGTGCTCTTCGGCATCGGGCTCGCGACGAGCGTCGTGCTCCTGCTCATGATCGTCATGCGTGCGCTCCTCGGGCAGGCCGCAGCGTTGCGTGCCGATCTGGAGGAGGTGATCTGATGCCGATCGTGGTGCGGATCGACGTCGAGCTCGCCCGACGGAAGATGAGCGTCGGGGAGTTCGCGGATCGGGTCGGGCTCACGCCGGCGAACGTGGCCGTGCTCAAGAACGGGCGAGCGAAGGCCGTGCGCTTCAGCACGCTCGCCGCGATGTGCCAGGTGCTCGACTGCCAACCGGGCGACCTCCTCGAGTGGGTGCCCGACGAGGATTGAGTCGGAGGCGCATGACGGCGCCATCACGCGGAACGAATGCGGTGCGGCATCCGGCAGCAGACCTGGAAGGCCCGAGGCGGGCGCTATGGACGCACCGTCCGGTACGTCAGATGCGTCACCCGCGATGCGGGGCGCACAGAGATGAGCTGCAACTGCTGCGCGGGAACGCCGTCGAAGACGCGTTCGCCCGCGCCGAGCACGCAGGGCGTCACGTGCAGCCGCAGCTCGTCGAGGAGCCCGGCCGCCAGGTACTGGTTCACCGTCGACGGTCCGCCCGCGATCGAGATGTCCCTGGCGCCTGCCGCGGCCCTCGCCTGCTCGAGCGCTGACTCGATGCCGTCGGTGACGAAGTGGAAGGTCGTGCCGCCCTCCATCTCGATCGGGTCGTGCGCGAAGTGGGTCAGCACGAAGACCGGCCCGTGGTACGGCGGGTTGGGTCCCCACCAGCCGCGCCAGTCGCGGTCCCATTCGCCGCGCACTGGCCCGAACATGTTGCGGCCCATGATCGTCGCGCCCGAGTCGACGATCGCGTCGACCTCCGCACGGTTCTCGTCGGCGGTCTCGAACATCCACCCGTGCAGCCAGTTCTCGTCGATGTCGCCGAACGGCGCGTCCTCGCGCTGGTTCAGGCCGGTGGCGAAGCCGTCGGCCGAGACGGCGAGATCGCTGTACACCTTGGTCACGATCGGTCTCCTCAACTGGTTGTGAAATGCAATCGGTTGGCAGGCTAGCGCAGACCGGTTGTAGCCTGCAAGTGGAATATGCGAGGTCGGAGATCGGGAGGTCGGGCATGGACCAGCGGTCAGGATGTCCGATCAACCTGTCACTCGAGGTGTTCGGCGATAAGTGGTCGCTCATCGTCATCCGCGACATGATGTTCGGGAACCGGCGGCACTTCAACGAGCTGCTCGCCGAATCCGACGAGGGCATCGCATCGAACATCCTCGCCGACCGCCTTCGTCGGCTGACGGAGCTCGGCATGGTCTCGCGGGCGCCCGACCCGACCCACAAGCAGAAGGTCGTCTACAGCCTCACCGAGCCGGCGATCCAGCTCGTGCCGGTGCTGGCACAACTCGGGGCCTGGGGGCGTCGGCACCTGCCGGCGAGCCGCGAGCTCTCCGTGCGCGCCGAACTGCTCGAGCGCGGCGGGCCCGAGTTCTGGGACCGGTTCATGGACGAGCTGCGCGAACAGCACCTCGGCGTGCCGCGACCGGCCGGCGAGTCGTCGCCGTTCGGCGAGCTCCGCGCCGCCTACGAGGCCGAGCTCGCCCGCGGCGACGGCGAGACGGATGACCGGCCGACGGCGACGCGGCATGCGCTTCAGCCGGGCTGAGCTGGCGGCGTTCACCGGCAGGACGCTTCCCGATCTCATCCCCGACCCGACGCGCCTGCTGATCGTGGGCATCAATCCGGGGCTGCTCACCGTGGCCGTGCAGGCGCACTTCGCACGGCGAGGCAACCGCTTCTGGCCCGCCCTGTACCGAGCCGGCATCACCGATCGGCTCATCGATGCGTCGGAGGGTTTCGCTCCCGATGACGTGCGTCACCTCCGGGATCGCGGGATCGGCATCACCTGCATCGTGCAGCAGGCCACGGCCCGCGCCGCCGAGCTGTCACCGGCGCAGCTGCGAGCGGGGGGCGCCGCGTTGCGGGAGCGCGTGGCGACCGTGCAGCCGCGGGTGGTCGCCGTGCTCGGCATCAGCGCGTACCGGGTGGCGTTCGAAGAGCCGAAGGCGCGCGTCGGTCGGCAGTTTCGCGACTGGGGCGGCTCCCAGGTGTGGGTGGTGCCCAACCCGAGCGGCCTCAACGCCCACGCATCGCTGGCCGACCTCGCGTCGGCCTACCGAGAGGTGGCCGTCGCGGCCGGAATCGAGCCCTACCGCGCCTGATCCCGTGACTCGCCGTCGGTGCTCAGAGCTCGTCCATCCACGCAGGATCGGACGTGTCACTGCCGCGCGCCGGGTATGCGTGCTGCGTCAGCTTCGCCGTCTCCGCGTGGAAGTGTCGGACCAACTCGTCATCGACGATCTCCTCGCCGTCGGCGCCGCCCTCGGGCGGCTCGACGTCGGCGATCAGTTGGCTCGCGGGGCCGATGAGCAGTGTCGACCTGCTGATCGACCCGTCAGATGCGAGCGTGGGGATCTCCACGGTCTCGGATTGGTTCGCCTTCGCCAAGGCCTTCGCGTACTCCAGCACCGCTCGAGCGATCGCCGAACCAGTGACGACGGAGTCGCCCGCGTAATGTATCCGGTCCATCCATCCATCGTCGCTCGACTCATCCGTCGCACGAAGGGGCTTGACCTCACTGGGGCCGCTGCGGCAAAGCAGGGAACGAGAAAACCCCCGGGCATCGCCCGGGGGTTTCGATGGTGGCTCCGACCGGCATCGATCCGGTGACCTTTCGATTTTCAGTCGAACGCTCTACCAACTGAGCTACAGAGCCGCGGGGCATCCGACCGATCGAAACCGGGGCTGATGCCTCGAATAAGGAGAAAGCCCCTTCTCTCGTAAGGGAAAGGGCTTGTCGCCTGAGCGACCCTGACGGGACTTGAACCCGCGACCTCCGCCGTGACAGGGCGGCACGCTAACCAACTGCGCTACAGGGCCTCGATGTGGTGTCTTGCAACACCGGCTATTGAATTGTACTGGACCTCGTCGTGTGACCCCAACGGGATTCGAACCCGTGCTGCCGCCGTGAAAGGGCGGTGTCCTAGGCCACTAAACGATGGGGCCGGGTGGCTTTGCCCAGGGGCTCGGCCGCCGACAGCCAAGCATACGTGCCAACGCCCACAAGCGCAAAACGAGGGCCGACGGCGGCCGGAACGAGGGCTGCGGATGCCACGAGCGGCCGCCTGCGGCATCCGCCACACGCGCCCGAAATGCCCGGAAAGCGCCGGGCCCGCACCTATCGTGAAGGCTGCCAATGCCCGCACGAGAGCGAGGAGCGCGGGGCGCAGAGCCCGCGTGGACGGGGAACCATGGACCGAACCAGCCAGCGCACGCCGACAGCCGGCGCCCGGATGCTCGGCACCCGCACGCCCGCCGCCCGCACGCCCGCCGCCCGCACGCTCC
>NZ_WJSP02000325.1 GCF_009720255.1 Agromyces humi
CGGAGCGACTCCACGCTGAGGCCGCGGGCTCCGGCTTCGCAGGAGGCGCGCCGTGCGGCGTAGCCGCCCGAGGCGTGCGCGTGCTCGACCTTCGTGTCGATGACGAGCAGCGACAGCCCATCGGCCGCGAAGCCCAGCGGGATGACGTCGGCGTCGAGACTGCGGCAGTCGAGGAACACGCCGCCGTCGGCCTCGCCGAGCAGCGACGCCGACTGGTCCATGATGCCCGTGGGGGCGCCGACCACGCGGTTCTCGGCGAGCTGGCCGACCTTCGCGAGGGCGGGCCGGTCGAAGCCGAGCCCCCAGTGCTCGTCCAGGGCCAGCGCCACTGCGCTCTCGATCGCCGCCGACGACGAGAGGCCGGCCCCGACCGGCACCGAGCTCGCGACGTAGAGGTCGACCCCGCGCACGTGCTCGAGGTCGGCGCCCAGTTCCCCGAGCGCCCAGGCGACGCCGAGCGGATACGCCGACCAGCCGCTGATCGCGTCGGGCGCGAGCTCGTCGAGGTGGATCTCGACGGCCTCGGGGGCGAAGCTCGACGCGACGCGAACGACCCGGTCGTCGCGGTCACCGAGGGCGACAGCCGTGCGCTGGTCGATGGCGAACGGGAAGACGAACCCGTCGTTGTAGTCGGTGTGCTCGCCGATGAGGTTCACGCGTCCCGGAGCGGACCACACGCCGATGGGCCGCCGTCCGTACCATTCGGCGAACCCGTGCATCGCCTCCGTGACCTCGTTCATGCGTCGACCTCGACCTCTCCGATCGCGCGGCGCAGCGCGTCGGCCTGCGCCTCAGGGGTGACGTCGCCGATCCAAGCGCCCATCGCGGCCTCCGAGCCGGCGAGGTACTTGAGCTTGTCGGCGGCGCGGCGTGGACTCGTGAGCTGCAGCATCAGTCGCACCTCGTCGCGTCGTTCGCTGACCGGCGCCTGGTGCCACGCGGCGATGTACGGCGTGGGGGTGTCGTAGAGCCGGTCGATGCCGCGCAGCAGCCGGAGGTAGAGCGACGCGAGCTCGTCGCGCTCCTCCAGGCTGGTCGCCGCGAAGTCGGGCACGTGCCGGTGGGGGAGCAGGTGCACCTCGATCGGCCAGCGCGCGGCGAACGGCACGAACGCGGTCCAGTGCTCGCCGCTGAGCAGCACGCGCGGCCCGTTGCGCTCGCGCTCGAGGATGTCGCCCATGAGCGTGGGGCCGTAGTCGTCGATCGCGGCGAGCAGGCGCTCGGTGCGCGGCGTGACGTACGGGTAGGCGTAGATCTGGCCGTGCGGATGCGGCAGCGTGACGCCGATCTCGCGTCCGCGGTTCTCGAAGGGGAACACCTCTTCCACCCCGGGCAGCGCCGACAGGGCGGCGGTGCGCTGCGCCCACGCCTCGATCACGGTCCGCGCCCGCGAGACGCCGAGCGTGCCGAACGAGCCCTCGTGCTCGGGGCTGAAGCAGACGACCTCGCAGCGGCCCACCGACGTCAGGGCGCGCTCGAGCCCGACGCTCCGCAGCGACGCGAGGGCGTCGGCGCTGGCGGCATCGGGGTCGGGGAGCTCGGGGCCGAACGACGGGGAGCGGTTCTCGAACACGGCCACGTCGTAGCTGCTCGGGATCTCCGACGGGTTCGCCGCCGTCTGCGGCGCGAGCGGATCCGCGTCGGCGGGCGGGAGGAACACGCGGTTCTGGCGGGCGGCGGCGATCGAGATCCACTCGCCGGTGAGCGGGTCCTGCCGCATGTGCGCGGTGGCGGGGCGCGGATCGAGGGTGCGGGCGTCGACGGCGCGCTCGGGCGGCAGGCTCGTGTCGGCGTCGTCGAAGTAGATGAGCTCGCGGCCGTCGGCGAGGATCGCGGGCCGCACGGCGATGCGCGGGTCGACGATGGCGTCGGGCCCCGCGGTGGCGTCTGGTTCGGTATCGGGCACGCGCACACCCTACGCGACTTTCGTTTCGCAAACAACCGGGGTTTCGTATTGCAAAGGGTGGTCCCAGCGCGGAGAATGCCGGTATGACGGATGCCGCGACGGCCACGCCCGCGCCCCTCGACGCCCCGCGGCGACGCCAGCTCGCCCTCGGCCTCGTCGCCGAGCGAGGGTTCGTGCGCGTCGCCGAGCTCAGCGCGGCCTTTGGCGTCACCACGGTGACCGCCCGAGCCGACCTGGATGCGCTCGAACGGCAGGGCGCCATCCGCCGGGTCCATGGCGGAGCCGTGCCCGCCTCGTCCGTGCTCGAGGCCGAGCGGCCTGAACGCGAGCCGAGCTTCGAGGAGGCGCTCGCGGCATCCGTCGAACCGAAGCGCGCGATCGGCGAGTACGCCGCCTCCCTCGTGCGCAGCGGCCAGAGCGTCATCCTCGACGTCGGCACGACCACCCTGCAGGTCGCACGTGCCCTGCGCGCCCGCACCGACCTCGACGACCTCGTGGTGTTCACGAACGGCCTGTCGATCGCCCTGGAACTCGAGGACGAGATCCCCCGCTTCACCGTGGTCGTCACCGGCGGCACCCTGCGGCCGAAGCAGCACTCGCTGGTGCATCCGCTCGCCGGTTCGATGCTCGAGGAGGTGCACGCCGACCTCGCGTTCATCGGCTGCAACGGCGTCGACCCGGTGCACGGCGTCACGAACGCGAACCTCCCCGAGGCGGCCGTGAAGGCGCTCATGCTCCGCGCCGCGGCCAAGGCCGTCGTGGTCGCCGACGGCTCGAAGCTCGGCGAGGTGCACCTGGGCCGCATCGCGCCGATCGACGCCTTCGACGTGCTGGTGACGGATGCCGCGGCGCCGGCGCCGCTCGTCGCCGAACTCGAGGCGTCGGGGCTCGCGGTGCACCTCGCCCGAGACCCTAAAGTGGATCCATGACTCTTCCCACGGGCGAGCAGTTCGTGCTCGAGACCTCGACGTCGAGCGGCGACCTGCAGGCCACGATCACGGCCGTCGCTGCGGGCATCCGCACCCTCAGCATCAACGGCATCGACCTCGTCCCGCCGTACGCCGAAGACCAGGCGCCGCCCATGGGCGCCGGCATCGTGCTCGCACCCTGGCCGAACCGCATCCGCGACGGCCGGTGGACGCACGAGGGCGTCGAGCACCAGCTCGCCATCACCGAGCCGGCCCGCAACAACGCCATCCACGGCCTGCTCCGCTACACCGAGTACAAGCCGATCGCTCGCGAGCGCGACTCGGTCACCCTCTCGGCCACGATCTACCCGCAGCTCGGCTACCCCTACCTGCTCGGCACCGCCGTGCACTACGAGCTGGTCGCCGACGGCCTCAAGGTCACCCACTACGTGGAGAACCTCGGCGCGGAGGCCGCGCCGGTCGCCCTCGGCTCCCACCCCTACCTGAAGATCGGCGGCGTGCCCACCGGCGAGCTCACGCTGCGCCTGAACGCGGCGAGCCACATCGAGGTCGACGACCGGCTGCTGCCCACCGGCGAGGTGCCGGTCGACGACACCGAGTGGGACCTCCGCGACGGCCGCCGCGTGGGCGACCTCCACCTCGACGACGCGTTCGGCGAGGTCGCGAGCGAAGACGGCGTGGTGCTGCACACCCTCACCGCGCCCGACGGGCGCACCGTGTCGATCTGGGCCGACGACGAGTTCGACTACGTGCAGGTCTACACGAGCCGCGAGTTCCCCGGCGAGGACAGCGACGTCGCGATCGCCGTCGAGCCGATGACGGCGCCCGCCGAGGCGTTCAACTCGGGTCGCGGCCTGCGCTGGCTCGACCCGGGCGAGGAGTGGCAGGTCAGCTGGGGCATCCGGTTCGAGGGCTTCACCGCCGACTGACCCGCCCGGTGCGATCGACGGTCGCACCAGCTGTCACGTCCGGCGGATATACGATCCGCCGCACCGACGAAGCCGGGGACCGTGCGGCGCGGCGGATCGTATATCCGCGATGTGTGGCACGCCGATCAGTCGGCGCAGGACCCCGGGTCCACGGCGTCCTCCAGCTGGGGCGCCTGCTCGGCGAGCGGCGACAGCGTCGACACCGGGATGGCGTAGCCCACGTTCTCGACGGAGTCCGACTTCGCGAACACCACGCCGCCCACGGCGCCGTCGCCCGTGAGCACCGGGCCGCCCGAATTGCCGTGGTCGACGTCGGCGGCGACGGTCATGATCTCGCGCGTCGAGGTGCGGCCGCCCTCCTCGATGGTGATGGGGCCGACCGACATCACGCGCGCCGGCCGCAGCTCCAGCGGGCCGCCGAACGGATAGCCGGCCACGGCGGCGTCGGAGCC
>NZ_WJSP02000326.1 GCF_009720255.1 Agromyces humi
ATCCTCGTCTACCTCGGCGTGACGTTCTGGCTGGTCATCCCGCTGCTGGGCCGAACGGTCTCGAACCTCCTCGGCGTGGCCATCGCGGTCGCGATCGTCTGGCCGATCGCGTCGTCGATCCTGCGGCCCGCTCGAACGTCAGCTCCCACGGCGCACCGCGGCGGACGCGCGCACGCAGGGAGCCGGCGTGGACGACCCCGCCCTCGTCGTCGACGGACAGTTCTGGCCGGTACGCGGCATCCGACCGGACCGCGAAGCCCGGATCGCGCCGCCCGCCCTCGTGGTGCTCGACGCGCACCCGGATCACGCCCTCGGCCGGGCTGCCCAGCGACACCGTGAGCATCGGCCGGTTGAGGGTGTCGCCGCGTCGCTCCACGACCCGGGTGGACGCCCAGGCGACGAGCTCGTCGCCGTCGACCACGAGGTCGCGCACGTCCTGGGCGTAGAGCGCCTCGACGCCCGGTCGCGTGTGCCAGAACCCATCGGTGAACTTCATGGTTACTTGACTGCTCCTGCGGTGATGCCCCGGGTGAGGGTGCGTTGGAAGATGAGGAAGAAGACGAGGGTGGGGATGAGGCCGAGCAGTGCCGACGCGCTCGTCGTCGTGACATCCATGAGCCGGTCGCCCTGCAGCACCGTGATCGCCACCGGCACGGTCTGCGTGTCGTTCGACACGAGGAACGTGAGCGGGATCAGGAACTCGTTCCACGTCCAGATGAAGAAGAAGATGAGCAGCACCGACAGCGTCGGCCGCGAGATCGGGTAGACCACGCGCCAGAGGATCTGCCACCGGCTCGCGCCGTCGAGCGACGCGGCCTCGAGCAGCTCCTTCGGGAACGTGCCGTACACCGACGCCAGCAGGTACGTGCCGAACGCCGACTGGATGACCGTGAAGATGATGATCACGGCCCACTGGCTGTCGTAGAGGCCGACCTCCTTGAACATGAAGTAGAGCGGGTAGAGCAGCACCTCCTGCGGCAGCATGTTCGCGAGCAGGATGACGACGACGATCCAGAGCCGGCCCTTCACCCGGCCGATGCCGAGCGCGAACGCGTTGAGCATCGAGAGCAGCACCGCGAAGACCGCGACGAGTCCGGAGATGAACACGCTGTTCCCGAGCTTCTGCGGGAAGTCGACGCGCTCCCAGAACGCCGTGATGCCGTCGAAGTAGAGCGAGGTCGGCAGGGTCAGCGGGCCGGAGGTGTTGTAGTCGGCGGGCGACTTGAACGAGTTGACGAGGATGAGCAGGAACGGCACCGCGATGAGCAGTCCGAGCAGGATCGCCACGAGCAGCACGATCCAGTCGCCGGCCGTCTTGCGCCGGCTGCCGCCGCGTCCCGGTCGAGCCGGCTTCGGTTCCTCGACGGAGGCGTCGAGGGTGGCGGTGGCCTCGTCGAGTACGGCGCTCATCGG
This sequence comes from Agromyces humi, assembly GCF_009720255.1. Classification (GTDB taxonomy): domain Bacteria; phylum Actinomycetota; class Actinomycetes; order Actinomycetales; family Microbacteriaceae; genus Agromyces; species Agromyces humi. Next base: position 1,414 of record NZ_WJSP02000326.1, read on the forward strand.
GACTCCTCCTTCTGCTCCACGCGGTTCTGCACGAGGATGAACACCACGCTGACCGCGGCGATGACGACGGTGAGGGCGGTCGCGATGGTCGCGCCGTAGCCCACCTGCTGGGACTGGAAGAACTCGCTGTACGCGTAGTACGCGGGCACGATGGTGGCCGTGCCGGGGCCGCCGCCCGTGAGGGCGTAGATCGGCCCGAACACCTTGAGCGCGGCGATCGTGCAGGTGAGCGTGACGACGAAGATCTCGGGACGGATGATGCCGACGGTGATGGCCTGGAACCGCTGGAACCAGTTCGCGCCGTCGAGCTCGGCCGCCTCGTAGAGTTCGGGATCGACGCGCTGCAGCGCGGCCATGAAGATGACGATCGGGTAGCCGAGCTGCACCCAGATCATGATGACCATGATGCTCGGCAGAGCCGTGTCGGGGTCGCCGAGCCAGTTCTGCTGCAGTGCGCCAAGGCCGACCGCCTCGAGCATCTGGTTCAGCGCGCCGTTCTGGGGGCGGAGGATCCAGCCGATGACGATGGCCGCGATCACCGCCGGCAGGATCTGGGGGAGGTAGTACGTGGCCCGCAGGAAGCTCGCGAGCTTCCCGCCGAACTTCTTGCCGATGAGGTCGAACAGCATGGCCGCGAGCACGAGCCCGAGGAGCGTGGGCACGACGACCATCGCGACGATCATGGCGATGGAGTTGCCGAACGACGTCCAGAACACCGAGTCGCCGGCGAGCTCGATCCAGTTGTCGAGCCCGATCCACTCGGGCGGGCGGATGCCGCGGTAGTCGGTGAACGTCAGGTAGACGTTCCAGACCAACGGGATGACGATGATGACGGCGAGCAGCGCGAGGCCGGGCACGAGGTAGAGCCAGTACGCGTTGCGGCTCGATCCGGGGATCTGGCTCGACGGGGCGCGACGGGCTCGCGGCCCGGCGTCGCGGGTGGTGAGCGCCCGGGTGTCGGGAGCGATGGCCATGGTGGGTCCTTCCGTTCAGGGGTCGGATGCCGCGGGCTCGGCGCACACTCCGGCCCGCGGCATCCGTGGCGTCAGCCGACGATGTCGTCGACGCCGGCCTGGTACTGCTCACCGAGTTGCTGCTGCACCTCGGCGGGCGACTTGGTGCCGTTCACGAGCTCCTGCAGGCCCGCGTTGAGCTCGTCGTAGAAGGTCGGGGTGGGCCAGTCCGGGTAGAACGCGATGCCGTCGCGATCGGTGAGGGCGTTGAAGTTCGCGATGAGCTCGGCGCTCTTCTCGTCGGTGATGTCGGCGGGGTCGGCCGCGACGGGCACGCCGCCGTTGTTGCCGATGAGCGCCTGGATCTCGGGCCGCATCGTGATGTCGATGAACTCGGCGGCGAGCTCCTTGTTCTGCGCGCGCTCGGGGATGACCCACATGTTGCCGGCCGAGCCGGGCGACATCTCGGCGCCGGGGAACAGGAACGTGCCCCACTCGAAGCCGTCGATCTCGGTGCTGAACCGGTTGTGCCACCAGCTGCCCGAGAAGAAGATGGGGGCGTCGCCGTTGATGAAGCTCACGCCGGCGTCCTCGGCCTTCAGGCCGCTCGCGTCGGTCGAGATGTAGCCCTTGTCGGTCCAGTCCTTGATCGTCTCGGTGGCGTAGGAGATCTCGTCGCCCTCCCAGTCGACGTCGCCCGTGTAGAGCTGGTAGTCGTCGACGAACGAGCGGTCGGCCTTCGAGAGCGCGAGCTGGTACCAGAGCTGGCCGAGGGGGTACTCCGCGGCCGACTCCGACAACGGGGTGACGCCCTGGTCGGCGAACGCCTGCAGCACGTCCTCGAACTCGTCGAGCGTGGTCGGCACCTCGAGGCCGGCCGCGGCGAACGCGTCCTTGTTGTAGTAGACCTCGACGAACTCGCCGTAGTTGGGCACGCCGTACCAGCTGCCCGACCCCATGATGCCGTTCTCGTCGTACTTGGCGGTGGTCTGCAGGCTCGGGCTGAGCTGGTCGTCCCAGCCGTGGTCGGCGACGACCTCGTCGAGGTTCGAGAGCAGGCCCTGGCTCGAGAGCAGCCCGGCGGTCGCGTTGCCCTTGTTGTACTCGAGCAGGTCGGGCGCCTCGTCGGAGTTGAGGACCTGGCTCGCCGTCGAGCGGATCTGCTCGAAGCTCTTCTCCTCGAACTCGACCTTCGCGCCGGTCTCCTCCTCGAAGACCTTGATGGCCTCGGCCCAGGCGATGCCCATCGCGCTGGTGTCGCTCTCGTAGTGCCAGAGGCGGAGCGTGTCGTCGTCGCCGCCTCCTCCTCCGGAGCCGGAGCATCCGGAGAGGACGAGTGCCGCGGTGGCGATCGTCGCCGCCGCGCCCACGATTCTGGTGTGCTTCATTGCGTTCTCCTTGGTGGGTGGTTCGTTGGTGCGGATGTCGCGTGGTAGTCGTGTCCGGCGGATCGACGTGAGGTAATCGAAGCGCTTCGACGATGCGCCGGCGGATCGGTCGGGTTCCGTCTGGACCGAGCCGACGCCGGGTCGGTCGGGTCAGTCGGGCGGGAGCGGCACCACGGAGCCGTGCGCGTGGTACTCGGGCGCGATGAGGTGCACGCCCGGAGCGGGCGGCGCCTCCGTCATCGACTGGATGGCGAGGCCGACGGCGAGATCGCACGAGGCCTGCGGCACCAGGGGGATGACGTCGAGGGGCGGTTGGAACGAGGTGGTGTCGGTGTGGCGGTGCTCGCGCGGGCGACTCAGCCATCGAGGAGATGGAGGGCGGTGGCCTCGTCGGTGACGAGGACCGAGCAGAGGCCGCTGCGTACGACGGCGTCGGCGACGGGATGCTTGG
>NZ_WJSP02000327.1 GCF_009720255.1 Agromyces humi
CCGCTGTGCGCGCGCCGTCGGTCGCGGCCGGTCGTCGATGACCCCGGTCGCCCCGTGCGACGCTGCGGGCGAGCTCCACGAGCTGCTCGGCCGGGAGGGTCTTCGAGGCGAACGCGGCAGCACCAGCCGCGATGCAGCGATCCCGCGACGCGTCGTCGTCGACACCGCTCACCACGACCACCTTGGCACCGGCCGCGAGGCAGGCGCGGATGCGCGACTCGATCGAGACGGTGTCGCCGAGCTGCAGGTCCATGAGCACCAGGTCGACGGGGAACTCGGGGTCGCGGATGAGGTCCATCCACGCCGTCGCCCGCACGACGACCTCGAAGTCGGGGGCGTGGTCGGTGAACCACGTCGCCAAGCTGTCGACGATCAGTCCGTGGTCGTCGAGCAGCGCCAACCGCACCCGAGTGGCGGGCGCATCCGCACCCTGCCCCTGGGGCGCGCCGGCCTCAGCCGGGAACATGACTCAACTCCACCCTGACATTCTCGCGCGTCACGAGCGCTTCCGCTCGCATCGACACCGCACGCGCGACGGCGATGAACCGGTCGAGCTCTCGGCGGGACGGCGGCGTCGCGCCGTTCGCCGACGTGATGACGAGGCGACGCCGCGACACCTCGAGCTCGATCGACACCCGGATCCCTGCCGAGCGGCTCCCCTCGCTGAGCCACGTGAGGAGCGCCGTCAGCGCCGAGCGCTGGTCGTCGGCGAGATCGTCGGATGCTCCGGTGGGGTCGTCGACCGACACGGGGATGCCGCGGGACATCCGGATCGTCGCACCCAGGTCGTCGAGCCAGGTGGACTCGATGCCCGCCTTCAGTGCGCGCCGCAGGGCCTCCGCGAGCTCGCGGGCCCGGTCGGCGTCGGCGACCGAGATGCGATCGGCCGTCATCACGCCGGCGAGGAAGGGCAGGACCTCGCGGCCGAGCACCGAGACGCGGCTCTGCTGCACCGACCTCGCGATGCCCGCCCGCAGCTCGCCGTCGCGCTGGAGTGCGGCGCGGTTCGCCTCGCGCTGCCAGGTGAGCGTCACGGCGACGATGGCCCACGAGTAGCCCGCCGCGGCAGCGGTCAGCGCGAGCACGGCCGCCGATTCCACGGCGACGAGCGTCAGGGGCGGCGCGGCGATCACCGTGGTCGACGGCGACCCGACGATGAGGATCGAGAGCACTGCCGTGGCCACCACGCCGCTGAGCAGCAGCGACACCCAGGTGCAGAACGGCGCCAGCGAGAGGATCAGCATGCCGACGACGATCGGGCCGAAGTCGTCGTAGAGGAATCGGTTCGCCCCGATGGTCGACAGGTACTCGGCGATCGCGCCACCGAGGGCGAGCGCCACGACCAGCCACAGGGATTCCGTGCGGAACGGCGCACGCCCCGGAGCTGCGAGGAACGCGGCGCACAGCCCGGCCGCGGTCACGAGCGCGACGGCGAGGAGCGCCGCCCACGGTGAGCCGACCTCCGACCAGTGCGCGACGGTGAGCACGACGGAGGTGGTGAACGCGAGGCCGGCGCCGATCACGACGAGCGGCGCGGCCGTGATGCCGCCGATCGGGTCCACCTCCTGCTGCGTGAGTCGCATGCGGCTCATTCGCCGCCCTCGGGCACGGCGAGCACCACGGTGGTGCCGACGTTCCTCGTCGACCACAGGCGCACGGTACCGCCCTCCTGCTCGACCCTGGCGCGGATCGAGGTGCGCAGGCCGATGCGGTCCTCGGGCACGTCGGCCTCGTCGAATCCGACGCCGCTGTCCATGACCGCGACCGTGACCTCGCCGCCGCCGAGTCCGACCGCGAGCTCCGCCTCCGTGACGCCCGCGTGGCGGGCGACGTTGATGAGGCACTGGGCGACGGCCGCATCGAGGGCGGCCAGCCGTGCCGGTCCCAACAGGCCCAGCACGGCGAAGTCTCCGGTGACGCGCAGGTCGAGGCCGGCGTTGGCCGCCGACACGAGGGCGTGCTCGAGCGAGGGTGTCATCTCCCCGGAACCGTCGGCCCCATTGCCGCGGTCGTGCCCGGCGACTCGGCCGGTCTCGCCCACCGACGCCGCACCGTGGTCGGCGGCCCAGTCGCGGCCGACGATGAGCCCGAGATCCTGCCGGATGCCGTCGCGCAGGCGATTGTCGACGGGCCCCGACCCGGCGGCGGCGATGGCCACCAGGTGGCTGAGCGCCGTGTCGTGCAGCCGCGCGGTCGCACGGAGCTCGTAGTCGTGACGGATGGCGAGCTCTCGGGTCTGCTGGCTCGCGCGGTGCAGTCCCGTCTCGCGGCGTGCGTCCCAGCGCCTGCTGACCCCGTCGAAGCTCCGCGCGACCACAACCATGCCGAGGGCAGCGGCGGCGGCCACGTTCGGCATCCACTCGCCTCCGGCGATCGCCGCGCCGAGGAACGCAGCGGCCTCACCGAGCCCGTATCCCAGCACAGCCCAGGTGATGCCGAGCACGGATCCGACCCCCGCGCCGCCGACGAGCACGAGCGCCACGCGGGGCAGCGCCAGGATGACGTTGTTCGTCGACTCGAACCCGTTCTCGGGGGCCATCACGAGCACCGCGAGGGCCAGCACGACGGCGGTGCCCGCGATGAGGTACAGCAGGGTCGTGGTCACCGTCGGGAAGCGGGCGACCAGCACGAGCAGCGCTGCCATCACGCCCAGCATGACGGCGCTCGCCCATCCGGCGGTCTCGCCGGTCGTGGCGCTGATCACGCCGATGGTGATGCCGACGCCCAGGCAGACCCACGCCGCGCAGTGCCCGGCGTGTGCGAGCGCCCGACTCAAGGAATCTCGCGCCAGGTGCGCGGGCAACCCAAGGGTCATGGTGGTCCTTCGCTCGCGGCCGGCGTCGATCGGGTTCGACGCGGTCTCATGCGGATTATCGCAGGAGCGGGCGGCGCTTCGCAGTCACGTGCCGTGCCCCTCGTGCCGTGGCGTCATGCGATCGCCTCCGGCGTGGAGCGGCCGGATTCAGAACAGGGCGTCGGGATCGGGAGGGAGGCTGAGCGCGTCGGGGAGGGCCGAGGACGCACGGGCAGCCGGCGCCGACGACCCCCGGGCGGCCGGCGCCGTCGATCGAACGCCGCCCGTGACGGGGTCTTCACGACCCCGTTCGAGGCCGTGCGCCCTGATCAGGGGGCGTATCCGCTCGCCGAGCCACCGACGGTACGCCTTCGGGGCATACGTGTTGTTGCCGTAGTACATCGAGCGGTACCTCGGCACGAGTTCGGGATGCTCCTGTTCCAGCCAGTGCATGAACCAGGGCTTCACCCCGGGCTTCAGATGCAGCGCGGTGTAGAGCACGCTCGACGCACCGGCCGCCTTGGCCTGCCGCAGCGCCTCGTCGAGATGCGCCCTGGTATCGGTGAGGTACGGGAGGATCGGCATCATGAAGACGGCGCAGTCGAGGCCGGCGTCGCGCACCGCGGTCACGGTGGCGAGCCGCGCCTTCGTGCTCGGCGTGCCGGGTTCGACCGACTGCTGGAGCTCGTGGTCGTAGACGGCGATCGACATGGCGAGGTCGACGGGCACCCGTTTCGCGGCCTCGGCCAGCTGGGGCAGGTCGCGCCGCAGCAGCGTTCCCTTCGTCAGGATGCTGAACGGCGTGCCGCTCTCGGTGAGCGCGTCGATGATGCCGGGCATCAGCGCGTAACGCCCTTCCGCTCGCTGATACGGGTCGGTGTTGGTGCCGAGGGCCACGGGTTCGTGCCGCCACGACGGCCTCGCGAGCTCGGGTCGCAGCACCTCGGCGACGTTGACCTTGACGATGATCTGCCGGTCGAAGTCGTCGCCCGCGTCGAGGTCGAGGTACGTGTGGGTGGGCCGGGCGAAGCAATACGTGCACGCATGCGAGCAGCCCCGGTAGGGATTGATCGTCCAGCCGAAGGGCATCATCGACTGGCCGGGCACCTTGTTGAGCGCCGACTTCGCCAGCACCTCGTGGAACGTGATGCCGGCGAACTCGGGCGTCTGCACCGAACGCACCAGGTTGTTGAGCTTGGCGAGCCCCGGCAGGGTGCCGCCCTGCTCGACTCCGAGTTCCTGCCCGCTCCACCGCATGCCCCTATTCGAACACACGTTCGAATGTCAGGCAAGCGGATGCCGCGGCGCGCCCCCAACTCGCACGGGAACCGCCGCGGCATCCGCTCGCCGGCTCACGACCGCAGCACCGACTCGCCGACCAGGCGCCCCGCGTCGAGCTGGAGCCGCTC